>CAMDSU010000073.1 GCA_945907335.1 Bordetella parapertussis
ACTTCTTCAGCAATGATCAGCAAAGGACGACCGGCTTTGGCCACGGCTTCGAGTGTGGGCAGCAGTTCGCGGATGTTGCTGATTTTTTTGTCAAACAGCAGCACGAAAGGGTTGTCCAACAGCGCCACTTGTTTTTCGTGGTTGTTGATGAAGTAGGGTGACAAATAGCCACGGTCGAACTGCATGCCTTCGACGATGTCGAGTTCGTTTTCCAGTGATTTGCCGTCTTCCACGGTGATTACGCCTTCTTTGCCGACTTTGTCCATGGCTTTGGCGATGATTTCACCGATGCTGTGGTCGCTGTTGGCGGAGATGGAACCGACCTGGGCAATTTCTTTGCTGGTGGTGGTGGCCTTAGAAGCTTTGTGCAGTTGTTCGATCAAGGCAGTCACTGCTTTGTCGATACCGCGCTTCAAGTCCATGGGGTTCATGCCGGCTGCCACGTACTTCATGCCTTCGTGCACGATGGCCTGGGCCAGCACGGTGGCAGTGGTGGTGCCGTCACCGGCGTTGTCAGAGGTCTTGGAAGCGACTTCCTTGACCATTTGCGCGCCCATGTTTTGCAACTTGTCTTTGAGTTCGATTTCTTTGGCCACGGACACGCCGTCCTTGGTCACGGTGGGGGCGCCAAATGAGCGCTCGAGCACCACATTACGGCCTTTGGGGCCGAGGGTTACTTTGACTGCGTTGGCGAGGATGTTCACACCCTCGACCATGCGGGCGCGGGCTTCGCCGCCGAAAATCACGTCTTTTGCTGCCATGTTAGGACTCCAGAAATATCAATTAAAAAATTATTTTTCGACAACGGCGAAGAGGTCTTCTTCTTTCATGACCAACAACTCATCACCGTCAACTTTGACGGTTTGTCCGCTGTATTTGCCAAACAGCACGCGGTCGCCGACTTTGACGCTCATCGCGCCGAGGTCGCCCTTGTCGTTTTTCTTGCCGGGGCCAACCGCCAGCACTTCACCTTGGTCAGGCTTTTCTGCGGCGTTGTCCGGAATGACGATGCCAGAAGCGGTTTTGGTTTCGCTTTCAATGCGTTTGACGATCACGCGATCGTGCAATGGACGAAGTTTCATGGATTCTCCTAATGAAAACTAATTACAAGAAAAAAATTGGCACCTGTGGTGCACACACCCAAACCGGAAGAAGATGCATTGTTAGCACTCGACCGACTAGAGTGCTAATGATAAGGGTAAACCTGAGTTATTCAAGTTAAAAACAAAATTTATCTCATTAAGCATGGCGAAGCGCTGGTTTTGTGGAAGTGCTTCAGAAAAAAATGGCTAAAATGATGAAGAACAATTGTTATTTTGATTTTTTTAGTAAGCCGACAACCCATGCTGTATTTCGTTAGACATGTCGCTTTGTGTGTTTTGGGGTTTTCCGCCGCCCTGGCGTTTGCCGGCGACATGTCCGAATGTTCCAAAATCCCAGACAAAGACAAGCGCAATTACTGCATGGCCAGTTATGCCGCCAGCGGTACTTATTGCGAAATGATCAAAAGTTATGAAATGCGCCGAGATTGCATGTCCAAGGTGGTGCAAAAACAGCGCGAACTCAGCTACAAGATAGTGAAAAAAACCAAGCCGCCAGAAGAAGAGGCGAAATAATTGTCAGCTTTGTCGGTTAAGCAATTGCTCTGCGAGTTCTTCTAGCGAAGATTTATACAAACTCGCAGGTAAAACGGTCAAGGCATCAAGTGCCAACTGGGCTTGCGAACCCGCCGCCTCTCGCGTGGCCTGCATCGCACCAGTGTTGCGAACAATCATGGCAATGTCTTGCAAAGCTTGCTCATCACCTTGCTCAATCGCATGCTTGATCAGCGCGCATTCTTGTGGGGTGCCGCGTTGCATGGCAAATATCAATGGCAAAGTGGCTTTGCCTTCGCGCAAATCGTCGCCCAGGTTTTTGCCCATCAAGGCGGCATCGCCGTCGTAATCCAGCACATCATCGATCACCTGAAAAGCAGTGCCAAGCGCTTGACCATAGTTAGCGCACGCTTCTTCAATATGTGATTGGCTACCGGTTAAAACGGCAGGCAGTCGCGTGCTGGCTTCAAACAGCTTGGCGGTCTTGCTGCGAATCACGCTGAGGTAGCCGGCTTCATCCAATGAGGCGTCATGCATGTTCATGAGTTGCATGACTTCGCCTTCGGCAATCACGTTGGTAGCCTCGGCCACGATGTCCAAAATTCGCATGTTTTGGCATTCCACCATCATTTGGAATGCCCGTGAGTACAAAAAATCGCCAACCAGCACACTGGCTGGGTTGCCAAACAAGGCATTGGCCGTGGGCTTGCTGCGTCGCAGTTTGGAGTCGTCCACCACATCATCGTGCAGCAAAGTGGCGGTATGTATGAATTCGATGACGGCGGCAAGTTGATGGTGGTCGCTGCCTTTGTAACCAAGCGCGCCTGCCATCAGCAGCAATAAAACAGGTCGTAAGCGCTTACCACCTGCCAAAATAATGTGTTGCGAGACTTGCCCGACCAGAGGAACGCCGGAGGACAGGCGCTGCGAAATGATGCGGTCCACGGCAAGCATATCCTGCCCGATGAGACCGGTGACGGCCGTTTGGGGGGAGGAAACTGAAGCGCTCAAGGGGTTTTTCTCATGGAAGTTGAAATTATAGGCAACGCATTGCCAAGGCCATGATGGGGGCGGCACAAACCCTTTTTACATGCTAAAATGTTCGACTCTGCTGAAATCCGTTGGCAGAGCAAATGAAGAGTCTATCTTTCAGAGGTTCGTATGTACGCAGTCATAAAAACCGGTGGCAAGCAATATCGCGTGTCGACCGGCGAAAAAATCAAAGTAGAACAGATCGCTGCGGACGTTGGCCAGGAAATCGTGATTGACCAGGTTTTGGCTGTCGGCAACGGCGCAGAAATCAAGGTCGGCACACCCCTGGTGTCCGGTGCATCCGTTAAAGCCATGGTCGTTGCCCATGGCAAGCACGACAAAGTGCGCATTTTCAAAATGCGCCGTCGCAAGCACTACCAAAAACGTCAGGGCCATCGCCAGCAATTCACTGAATTGCAGATCGCCTCTATCCAAGCCTAAGGAGCACTCACACCATGGCACAGAAAAAAGGCGGCGGCTCTACGCGCAACGGCCGCGATTCCAACCCCAAGATGCTCGGCGTCAAGGCGTTCGGCGGCGAACACATCACTGCAGGCGCCATCATCGTGCGTCAACGTGGTACCAAGTTCCACCCCGGCACCAATGTCGGTATCGGCAAAGACCACACCTTGTTTGCTTTGGTAGAAGGCCACGTGTCCTTCTCTATCAAAGGTTCATTGAACAAGCACATGGTCAATGTGACACCTGCTTAAGGTTCACCCACCTCCCTGCAAAGCCCCGCTTGCCGGGGCTTTGTTGTTTAAGATTGAAACATGAAATTCGTTGACGAAGCCTTTATTGACATCATCGCCGGAGACGGCGGGAATGGCTGCGTCTCGTTCCGTCATGAGAAATACAAAGAATTCGGCGGTCCCAACGGCGGCGACGGCGGGCGCGGCGGCAATGTGTATGCCGTGGCAGATGCCAGTTTGAATACGCTCGTTGACTACCGTTTTTCGCGCCGCCACGAAGCCAAACGTGGTGAACACGGCATGGGCTCGGACATGTTCGGCGCGGCCGGTGACGACATCATTTTGAAAATGCCGGTCGGCACCATGATGATTGACGCTGAAACCAATGATGTGTTGTATGAGTTGCTCACGCCTGGCGAGGTGATCATGATCGCCAAAGGTGGCGACGGCGGTTTCGGCAATATGCGTTTCAAAAGCTCGATCAACCGCGCCCCGCGCCAAAAAACGCCGGGCTGGCCAGGGGATCGCAAAAGCCTCAAACTCGAACTCAAAGTGCTGGCCGATGTCGGTTTGCTGGGCATGCCAAACGCCGGTAAATCAACGTTGATCAGCGCTATCTCTAATGCGCGACCCAAGATCGCCGATTACCCGTTCACCACTTTGCACCCGAACTTAGGCGTGGTGCGCGTGGCCGCCGAACAAAGTTTTGTGGTCGCTGACGTGCCCGGTTTGATCGAAGGTGCAGCCGAAGGCGCTGGTCTGGGTCATCAGTTTTTGCGCCATTTGCAGCGCACCCGCTTGTTGTTGCACATGATCGACTTGGCTCCATTTGACGACGCGGTCGACCCTGTCGCGCAAGCCAAAGCCATCGTGTTGGAGCTGAAAAAATACGACCCTGCGTTGTACGACAAACCGCGTTGGTTGGTACTGAACAAGCTCGACATGGTGCCCGACAGCGAACGCGAAGCCCGCGTGAAAGACTTTGTCAAACGCTTCAAATACAAAGGCCCGGTGTTTCAAATTTCCGCGCTCAACCGTGAAGGTTGCGAAGGCTTGGTGCGCGCGATTTACGAGCATCTGGAAAAACAATTCAAGTCCACGCAGGTCGAAGAAGCGCCGGATCCGCGTTTCGCACCCTTGCCCTGACTTGCGGGCTTGCCATTGCCATGTCTGACGCCACCCATCTACTCAAAGACGCCAAGCGCATCGTCGTCAAAGTAGGCTCAAGCCTCGTGACCAACGAAGGCCGCGGCTTGGACGAGCAGGCCATTGGTGAATGGTGCCGCCAGATCGCCGAGTTGATGCGTTCACCTGAAAAACGCGAAATCATCATGGTCTCCAGCGGCGCGATTGCCGAGGGCATGAAGCGTTTAGGCTGGGCGACGCGCCCACATGAAGTGCATGAATTGCAAGCCGCTGCTGCGGTGGGGCAAATGGGTTTGGTGCACATGTATGAGACCAAATTGCGCCAACACGGTTTGGGCAGCGCACAAGTGTTGCTCACCCATGCCGACCTGGCCGACCGCGAGCGTTATTTGAATGCGCGTTCCACGCTAAATACTTTGCTGGCGCACCATGTGCTGCCAGTCATCAACGAAAACGACACGGTGGTGAACGATGAAATCAAATTCGGCGACAACGACACGCTGGGCGCCTTGGTGGCCAACTTGGTTGAAGCCGATGCGCTGGTCATACTGACCGACCAAGCCGGTTTGTTCACTGCCGATCCGCGCAAAGACAGCACCGCTACGCTGGTGCAGCAGGCGCAAGCCGGTGACCCGGCGTTAGAAGCCATGGCCGGTGGTGCGGGCTCCAGCATCGGGCGCGGTGGCATGCTCACCAAAATTTTGGCGGCCAAACGCGCCGCCGGTTCGGGCGCCAGCACTGTCATCGCTTGGGGCCGCGAACCAGATGCCTTGCTGCGTTTGTGCGCCGGTGAATCCATTGGCACATTGCTGGTTGCGCCCACACAAAAACAGCAGGCCCGCAAACAATGGATGGCCGACCATTTGCAATTGCGTGGCTCGATGTTGATTGACGACGGCGCGGTCAACAAACTCACGCGCGAAGGCAAAAGCCTGTTGCCCATCGGTATGCACAGCGTCAAAGGCGAATTTTCGCGTGGTGACGTGATTGCGATTTGCGATTTGGAAGGCGTGGAACTCGCACGCGGACTGGCCAATTACGCCAGTGCCGAATGCCGCTTGCTGTGCAAAAAACCGTCCAGCGAGATTGAAAAATTGCTCGGCTATGTGGCGGAACCCGAGATGGTGCATCGGGATAACCTGGTCTTGATGCGATAAGTGATCGTGCAGGACATGGCCTTTTTAAGCCATATCCAGCACCCATGAAACCATGGTGTAGCCCAAGCAAACTGCTTTAAATTTCAGAGTTAGTGCCACCAGCGCCGTTGTCTGGAGCGGATGAGTGACGTACACCTTGGCGCAAAAACGAGCTGCGGGTTTCATGTCTGGGCAAATAACGTGACAACTCGGTCAGCGCCATTTCATACACACCGCGTTTGAACTCGACCACAGACTCCAGCGGCACCCAGTATTCATTCCAACGCCAGGCGTCAAACTCCGGATGCGTGCTGGCGCGCAAATTCAGCGCATGGTCGGGCACCACCAGTTGCAGCAAAAACCAAATTTGTTTTTGCCCTTTGTAATGGCCGCGCGCATCCTTGCGAATGTAGCGGTCCGGCACTTCATAACGCAACCAGTCGCGGGTCCGGGCCACGATGCGCACCTGTTCCGACAACAGTCCCACTTCCTCCTGCAATTCTCTGAACAAAGCCTGCTCGGGTGTCTCTCCCCGGTCAATGCCGCCTTGCGGAAACTGCCAACTGTGGGTGCGGATGCGCTTGCCCCAAAAAACCTGGTTCTTCTGGTTCAGCAGAATGATGCCGACGTTAGGCCGAAAGCCGTCACGGTCAAGCATAATCAAACCTCAAAAATTTCAACTGAGGCCATTATGCACAGCATCCGGCTGGCATCAATACGCCGATAGGTTTCACCCTCAAATAAAGCCACCCAGTTGGCGCACACAGTTACCCATGAAAGCTTCCCAGTTCCTGATTTCCACCCTCAAAGAAGCGCCGGCAGACGCCGAAGTCGCTAGCCACCAGTTGATGATGCGCGCGGGCATGATCAAAAAACTGGGTGCAGGCATTTACACCTACATGCCCATGGGCTTGCGCGTGATTCGAAAAGTGGAAGCCATCGTGCGCGAGGAAATGAACCGCGCCGCCGCCATCGAGCTGACCATGCCGGTGGTGCAACCGGCCGAGCTGTGGCAGGAAACCGGGCGTTTCGAGAAGATGGGCCCCGAGTTGTTGCGCATCAAAGACCGGCACGACCGCGACTACGTGGTGCAGCCGACCAGCGAAGAAGTGGTGACCGACATCGCGCGGCAAGAACTTCGCAGCTACAAACAGCTACCGAAAAATTTCTACCAGATACAAACCAAGTTCCGCGACGAGCGCCGTCCGCGCTTTGGCCTGATGCGCGGGCGCGAGTTCATCATGAAAGACGCGTACAGCTTTGACCGCGACGCGGCCTCGGCGCAAATCAGTTACCAAAGCATGGCGCAGGCTTACCGCCGCATTTTTGACCGTTTCGGTTTGCGCTACCGCGCCGTGGCGGCTGACAGCGGCGCCATTGGCGGCGACCTGAGCGAAGAGTTCCAAGTGATTGCCGCCACCGGTGAAGACGCCATCGTGTATTGCCCGAACAGCGATTACGCGGCCAACATGGAAAAAGCCCAGGCGCTGGCGCCTGCTCAGCCGCGCGGCGAGGCCAGTGCGGCTTGCACGCTGACACCGACACCGGGCAAAAGCACTTGCGAGGACGTGGCGCAGTTGTTGGGCGTGCCGCTGCAAACCACGGTCAAGTCGCTGGTCTTGGCGACAGACGACAACAATGACAAAGGCGAAATTGTCAAAAGCCAAGTGTGGTTGCTCTTGGTGCGTGGTGACCATGATATGAACGAAGTCAAAGTCGGTAAGCTGCCCGGGTTTGAAAAAGGTTTCCGCTTTGCCACGCTGACCGAGATTGACGAGCACTTCGGCTGCAAGCCCGGTTACTTAGGACCACTGAAACTGCACAAGCCTTTGAAAATCGTGGCCGACCGTGACGTGGCAGTCATGAGCAACTGGATTTGCGGTGCCAACCTGCCTGATCACCACATCACCGGCGTGAACTGGGGCCGCGACCTGCCCGAACCCGACATGGTGGCCGACATACGCAACGTGGTCGAAGGCGATGCCTCGCCCGACGGCAAAGGCGTGTTGGCGATCGAGCGCGGCATTGAAGTCGGCCATATTTTTTACCTGGGCACCAAATACAGCGCGGCCATGAACGCCACGTTTTTGGCCGAAGACGGCAAGCCCCGGCATTTCGAAATGGGTTGTTACGGCATCGGTATCACGCGTTTGCCTGCTGCGGCCATCGAGCAAAACCACGATGCCAAAGGCATCATCTGGCCGGATGCGCTGGCACCGTTCACTGTGGTGATTTGCCCGATCGGACCCGACCGCAGTCCCGAGGTGAAAGCCGCCGCCGAGGCCTTGTACGCTGAGTTGCTGCAAGCTGGTGTCGACGTGATGCTGGACGACCGGGGCGAGCGCCCCGGCGCGATGTTCGCCGACTGGGAGTTGATCGGCGTGCCACACCGGGTCACCATAGGCGACCGCGGTTTGAAAGAAGGCCAGGTCGAATACCAGCACCGCCGAGATGCCGAGCCTACCAAGGTGGCACTGGCGGAGGTGGCGGGGTTGATCAAGGGCAAACTCTCTTAATACATGCGCGTACGGTCAGCTCTATGCGCGCT
>CAMDSU010000074.1 GCA_945907335.1 Bordetella parapertussis
TTGCGTGGGTTGGTCACTGCTTGGCGTTTGGCGGACGCGCCGACCAGAATTTCGCCGTCTTCTTGGTAAGCAATGATGGACGGCGTAGTGCGCGCGCCTTCAGCGTTTTCAATCACCTTGGTGGTGTTGCCTTCCATGATGGCCACGCATGAGTTGGTGGTGCCGAGGTCAATGCCGATGATTCTTCCCATTTTTTCTCCTGTGCGATTCAGCCCCCAAAGGCAGCTGATTCATTTCCTAAAGTGATGTTGAACAGTTGTGGATAAGTCGGTGGATTTCAAGTGCGCTGCATGTGAACAAGAATGTCACTTAGGTGCAGTCACGGTGACCAGCGCCGGGCGCAGCACCCGGTCGGCGATTAAGTAACCCTTTTGTAGAACCGTAACAACAGTGTTGGGTTCTTGCTCGGCAGCAACCACGGAAATGGCTTGGTGATGGTGCGGGTCAAATTTAACGCCCGCTTCTGGATTGATTTCAATCACTTTGTGGCGTTCGAGTGCAGATTTCAGCTGCCTTAATGTGGCCTCTGAGCCTTCGCGCAATTGCTCGGCAGTGGCGTCTGCAATGGCCAAGCCAGCAGACAGACTGTCCGCCACAGGCAACAGGCTTTCTGCAAATGCTTCAACCGCAAATTTGCGCGCTTTTGACACTTCTTCATCGGCGCGGCGACGGGCGTTTTCAACCTCTGCCTTGGCGCGTAAAAACTGGTCGGCCAAATCGGAATTGGCAACTTTGAGGTTGGCCAGTTCAGCCTGTGCATCAGCCAAAGGGTCCAAGGAATACGCCTGAGGGTCAGGCGCGGGAGTTGAGGTTGCGTCCATGACAGGTTCGGTGTTGCCCGTGTTTTCAGACGGGTGAGGGGTTTGGGGGTCAGACATACGGTTGAAAGATGAACTTTTGATACAGGCTTTTAGTTGGGAGGGGTTTGTCTGAATTCAAGAGGCCACGTTTGAAGGGTTTGAAATTTCACTGAAACTAAAAATTTGTTTAGATTCAATCAAAAAAATAGCGGTATTTAGTTTATTTAATGACTATTTATAACCAAAAAAAATTAATATCGGGGATTCACATCCTAGGTTTTCACCATGCCCAGACAATTCATATTCAACAGATTGAGCAAACAATTGCAGGAGCAAGACATCAGCTACACAAAGGTGGCGGAACACTTACAGATGACTGTCACTGCCACCAAACTCATTTTTGAGACCCATGACTGCACGCTCAGTTGTATCGAAAAGATCTGTGGTCTGGTGGGTTTGAAGTTGGAAGATTTGCTCGACCTTCAGCCAAAGCCGGTTCAATTGCTGGAACATTTGACCCAGCAACATGAAATTGAATTAATTTCCAACAAAAAATTATTTGCCGTGGCGGTCAGCGCTATGTCTTTTTGGACCTTTAAAGACATTTTGAGCAGGGTCAAGGTCAATAAAACCGAGTTGGTCACCTTGCTTCAAAGATTAGAGGAAATGGGTATGGTGCAAGTCATCCCTGGCAACCAATTCAAGCTGACTATTTCAAAAAAGTTCAGTTGGATATCCGATGGCCCCATCATGCGCATGACCCGCAGAGAGTCGGCAAATTACTTTGCTTATACCTTTGAAGAGCCCATTGACTTGATAAGTACTTTCAGTGTCCACGTAACACCGGCGTCCCATAACAAATTCAAGTCGCAACTGATACAAATCACTAAACAATACCAATTGGCCATGCTGCAGGAAGCAGCGTTGCCTTTTGACGAAAAAATTCAGGTTTCACTGTGCTTGGCAGCACGCACTTGGTTGCCCAGTATTTTGCAAAGCCAGATGCGCACTGCCACCAAGTAAGGGCAAGAACGGGTTGTTGAATGTGTCAGTCAACTGCGACTGATGCACGTGCTGATTTGAAAAAAATCAGTCTTCCACACCCAACAGTTCCACCTCAAACACCAACGTAGCGTTGGGCGGTATCACACCGCCAGCACCATAGGCACCGTATCCCAAGTCTGGCGGAATCAGCAAGGTGCGCTTGCCGCCGACTTTCATGCCTTGCACGCCTTCATCCCAACCCTTGATGACCATGCCTTGACCCAGGCCAAATTCAAACGGATCGTTTCTGTCCAAGCTGGAGTCGAATTTCTCGCCTTTTTCACCGTTCTCCCAAAGCCATCCGGTGTAGTGCACTGACACATGATGACCGGCTGCCGCCAAGTCGCCGTCGCCAGTGTGGGTGTCGTCATATTGCAAGCCACTGTCGGTGGTAATCATTTGTAAATCCTTGAAAGTGAATAAAACGCTGGAGTGTAGGTGAGTGTGTCTCAGCGCATCACGACTCGGCCGTAAAGCCTATACGCTTGACCACAGGGCCCCAATAGTCATATTGACGCCGCATGTCCTTGGCCATCTCATCACTGCTGCCACCCACAGGCAATAAACCTTGCAGAGCCAAGCTGTCGATCAAGCTTTTGTCTTTGAGAGACTGGTTGATGGCACTGTTGGCCGCCGCAACCACAGAGGCAGGCGTTTTTGCAGGCGCAAAAAAACCGAACCATTCCTCGACCGTCAGTCCGGCCAAGCCTTGTTCGGCAAATGTGGCAACTTCTGGCACGAAGGGCGAGCGGGATTTGCCTGATGTGGCCAATATGCGCAATTTTCCTGCGCGATGGTTGGCCAAAAAGTCGCCGTGGGGCGTGAACATGGCGGCGATTTGTCCGCCGATGACATCGGTCACGCCAGGCACCGAGCCTCGGTACGGCACATGTGTCATGGCCACGCCAGTGTTCAAACTGAGCAGCGCGCCCAAAAAATGCGGGGTGGAGCCTGCTGCCGGCGAGGCATAACTTGCACGCTCTGGGTTGGCTTTGCACCAAGCCACAAAATCTTTCACCGATTTGACCGAGCCAGGCACCATAGGACCCACGGCTAAACCATGCGACAACACCGAAGCCATGGCCACCGGCGCAAAGTCTTTGAACGGGTCGTAGGGCAGTGTGCGGTAGATGTGCGGATAAATCAGCAACATGGAATAGGCGCTCAACAGCAAGGTGCTGCCGTCGGGTGCTGCGTTTTTGACAGCCTCGATGGCGATTCGCCCGCCCGCACCCGTTTTGTTTTCCACCACCGCAGCATTGCGCGCATAAGCACTGCCCGCCAATTTGTCACCAACCCGGCGGCTGGTGGTGTCAGCAGTGCCGCCAGCTGGAAAACCGCAAATAATTTTTACTTGGTCAATCGGCAAGCTGCTGGTTTGCGAAAACACTGACCATGGCGACATGGCAGCAGCAGCCAAGCCGAGTGTTTGCAGCGCCTGACGGCGCGAGTCAGAAAGGGATGGGTCAAAAGACGGTTTAGGCATGCAGGTCCTCATTCAAGGTTGAGCGCGCACAACCTGTGCGCAATGGGGGATGGCATAAAGGGTTGTGCAAGGCATCGCAATCAGTCTGGCGTTAAGAGGCCACTCACGGAACCCGCATACATGGCGAGTACCAAGGCATTGCGCTGTTTAAGTACCGCGCGTTGGTTAATCGACCCTTTATCGGTGACTTCACCCGCGTCAATGGACGGCGGTTCGGTCAACAGCAGCAGACGCGAGATACGGTTGGCGCTGCCTGTGGCTTGTTGCGCCAATGTATTGAGCCGGTCCTGAAAAAATGCCAACGTGTCTGGGTGCTGCAACACCGCGGTCAGCGCGGCGGTATCTGGCAAAGGGCACAACTCACGCACCCGCGGTGTGGTGAACAACATGGCGCCCACTTCATTCATGTTTAAACCTGTGATCACCGCGTCTTGCACGTAAGGCGCACCTGCTGCAATGATGCGAGCGCGCAGTGGCCCTACGCTGACAAACGTTCCCGTGGCAAGTTTGAAGTCCTCGGCGATGCGGCCATCAAAACGCAGACCGTCATGCGGGTTTGTGGCATCGCGCCACATCACAGCATCGCCACTTTTTAGAAAACCCTCTTCGTCAAAGGCTTCAGCGGTAGCTTCTGGTGCTCGCCAATAGCCCGGCGTGACATTCGGTCCTTTGTAGCGCACTTCGATTTTGTCGCCTAGAGGGACCAATTTGAGTTGCAATCCCGCGCAGGGTAAACCCAAGTCGCCAGACACCACCTCCGGGCGCGGTACAAAAATACCAAAGGGACCGGTTTCGGTCATGCCAAGTCCTGTACCCATGACGATGCGTTTTCCCAATTCACGCTCTTGCGCAGCATGCAAACTGTCCCAGATGGGTTGCGCCAATGCAGCGCCTGAGTAAAAAAACATACGCACTTTGCTGAGCAAATTTTTTCGCAACACATCGTCGGTGTGCATGGCATTGGCAATGGCTTCCAAACCGGTCGGCACATTGAAATACACGGTGGGTGCAATCTCTCGCAAATTGCGCAAGGTTTCAGGCATGAGCGCTGGAATCGGTTTGCCGTCGTCAATATAGAGCGAACCACCATGAAACAACACCAAGCCAACATTGTGGTTACCGCCAAAGGTGTGGTTCCAAGGCAGCCAATCGACAAGCACGGGCGCGGCCTCGCCAAGCACGGGCATGGACTGCCACATTTGTTGCTGGTTGGCGCACCACATGCGGTGTGTGTTGATCACGCCTTTGGGTAAATTGGTGGAGCCAGACGTGAATAAAAATTTGACCACGGTGTCAGGGGTGGTGGCATGCATGGCGTCATCGACCGCAGGCGTGTCCTCGGTGTGCAGCCATTCAGAAAAACGTGTGTAGGGGCGCTTGAGTTCGCCGTTGACCAACACCACGTCAACATCGTCTGCCACGCAAGCCTCAATGGCTGTGCCATAGCGCTGTGCATCTGCTGCCATCACCAGTCCCGGGGTGAGCGTGCGCAATATGTGTTTGAGTTTGTCAAAATCTTTACTGACCGTGGCGTAAGCGGGAGACACTGGGCAGTAAGCAATGCCCACCATCATGCAGGCCAGTGCCATCATGCCGTGCTCCAAGCTGTTTTCACTCAAGATGACGACAGGTCGATCTACGCTCAGTCCTTTGTGCAGCAACGCTTGTCCAATACGCCGTGCGGCGGTCACCGCCTGTGCATAGGTCAGATGTTCCCAGTCACCCGTCGTGCCGTCGGGCAGACGTTTGCGCCTGGCCATCAAGGTGCGATCAGGCGCAACCCGCGACCAGTGCAGCAATTTGTCGGTCATGCGATGCGGATATGTTTGTAACGCCTCATCGGCTTGCGCATATTGCACGCCGTTGTCCCGCGTCTGGACATGTACGCGGGTGATGCCATAGCGCATGTCGCGGTAGAGAGCAGGTGGGATCATGGTTTAGGCGTGACTTTGGCCGCGCGGCCTTGCAAAAATGCATCTACCCGTGCCTTGGCTTCAGGCGCGGCTTGCGTGATGGAGGACATCAGCGATTCGGTGATGAAACCATGGTCGGCTGGTTGCTCGGCTATCCGAGGCAATGCATGCATCAAGGCGTAATTGGTCAAGGGCGCGTTGCCTGCGATGTGAGTCGCGAGTTCCATGGCCTTGTCAAATGCGCGGCCAGCGCCCACCAGGTATTGGGCAAACCCAGCGCGTTCGCTGTCGGCGGCGTTGTAGACACGGCCCGTCATCATCATGTCGGTCATGCGAGCCACACCAATCAATTTTGGAATACGTACTGCGCCGCCGCCGCCGACAAATATGCCGCGTGAACCTTCTGGTAAGGCGTAAAAAGTGGTGTCGTCTGCCACTCGGATATGGCAGGATGCTGCAAGTTCAAGTCCACCACCCACCACTGCACCTTGCAAGGCTGCAACCACCGGCACCGTGCCGAACTGAATCTGCTCAAAAGCGCGGTGCCACATGCGAGAGTGGTGCATGCCTTGACCGGCGTCACGGGACTGCAATTCGCTCAGGTCCAAGCCCGCACAAAAATGGTCTCCGCTGCCGTGCAAAACCGCGGCACGTGCATGGTCCTGTAACTGTGAAAAAACTTCGCGCAAAGACACGATCAATGCATCGTTCAAAGCATTGCGTTTGGTCGGGCGATTCAAGCGAACCACCGCGATGTGGTCGTGCATTTCGAAGTGAAGGTCGGGATTCATGTGTCTGGTTATAGTTGATCAAACAATCTTAAACGACCATGAATCACCAAGACCTTATTGCCATAGATATTCATACCCATGCTGAAGTCAGCTGCTGGAACCCTTTTGACAATTACGGCGAGGAGTACGACCGCGCAGCGGACAAGTACTTTGGCTCGGACCGCCGGCCGACCATACAAGAAACCGTGGCCTATTACCGCGAACGCAAGATTGGTCTGGTCATGTTCACGGTGGACGCTGAATCACACATGGGGCGTCGGCGTATTCCGAACGAGGAAATCGCCAAGGCCGCGCGAGACAACAGCGACATGATGATTGCCTTTGCCAGCGTTGATCCGCACAAAGGCAAGATGGGTGCGCGTGAGGCCGAGCGTTTGATCAAAGAAGAGGGTGTGCGCGGCTTCAAGTTTCATCCGACGGTGCAAGGCTATCACCCTTACGACAAAATGGCCTGGCCGATTTACGACGTCATCAACGCCTACAAACTGCCCGCCATTTTTCACACCGGCCACAGCGGCATAGGCAGTGGCATGCGTTGCGGTGGTGGATTGCGACTGGCTTTGAGCAATCCTATGCATTTAGACGATGTGGCGGTTGACTGGCCTGACATGCAAATCGTCATGGCGCATCCCAGTTTTCCTTGGCAAGATGAAGCCTTGAGCGTGGCCATGCACAAACCCAATGTGTGGATAGACCTCTCCGGTTGGAGCCCGAAATACTTTCCCAAAAGTTTGGTGCAGTACGCCAATACCTTGCTGAAAGACCGCGTGTTGTTCGGCAGCGATTACCCCTTGATCACCCCCGAGCGTTGGATGAAAGACTTTGAAGTCGCGGGCTTCAAACCAGAGGTGATGCCCGGAATATTGAAGGGCAATGCGGTGCGGTTATTGGGCTTGTGATGCAATCAAAACCCACATGAGTTTTGTGTCTATCCAAGCACCAAACAAGGTCGCGGTGCGCTGATTGAGGTGTATTAACCCTGTTGATGAATCGGACTAAAAACAAAGCGATTGGGTTACAGGGGAATTACTTAGACTGCGACAAAAAACTTGATCCTAGAATGATCCGAGTTTTTGGTTGTGTCACCCTTGAGGAAGTTGCATGATAGTTCTTGCTTGGTTGTTTGGCATTGTTGTACTGGTCGTCGTTATTGCGGCACTCGTTACATTTCTTAATCACTTTTATCGCAAGTCCAGTCGCGACGTAGCCATCATCCGAACCGGTTTCGGCGGGCAAAAAACCCTGATTTCAGGCGGTTGTTTATCGCTGCCTTTTTTGCACAAGATTGACGAAATCAACTTGCGCACCATTCGCGTAGAAGTGCGACGGATCGCTGAAAAATCCCTCATCACCGAAGACCGCATGCGGGTGGACGCCGAGCTTGAGTTTTATGTGCGTGTGCAACCTACCATTGATGGCGTCGCCACTGCCGCGCAGTCGCTCGGTTCCAAGGCATTCAATCCCGATGGCATGCGCAATTTGCTCGAAGGTCGTTTTATCGATGCGGTGCAAGCGATTGCAGCCAGTCGCACCATGGACCAGATCCACGAAAAGCGCTCACAGTTCGTGTCTGACATTTCTGCCTTGCTCAAAGGCAATCTGGCTGAAAACGGTGTGGTGCTCGACTCTGTGTCTTTGACCCGTTTGGACCAGACCTCTTTTTCTTCGCTTGATGAAAACAATGCGTTCAATTCTGTCGGTATGCGTCGCTTGGCAGAGATCATTGCAGTCAACCGCAAAAAGCGGGTGCAGATCGAGTCAGAGGCTGACATCTCGGTTCGCCAGACACAACTTGACGCCACCAAGCAGCGCTTGTTGTTGAACCAACAGGAAGAAGAAGCGCAAATCAGCCAGCGCTTGGAGCTTGAAAAAATCAAAGCGCAAAGTGATGCACAGACTGCGCGTTCCCGCGAAGAATCGCAAGCCGCCACAGAAGCCGCCCGCATTTCCCGCGAGCAAGAAACCCGCATGCGCGAGATCGAAAAGCAGCGCGAATTGCGCAAGTCTGAAATTGAAGCACAACTCAATTCAGAGGTGAGAAAGCT
>CAMDSU010000075.1 GCA_945907335.1 Bordetella parapertussis
CTGAAACCCAATCAGGAAAAGCATGGTATGCAATAACTGCCAGTACCGCAATTGCACGCAACCCGTCTACATCGGGGCGGTAATTGGTGGCGTATAAAGATTTCATACGCAATTGATGTTCAAGCCAAAGATAAGTCGTGGGTACGACTCACGAATCGGATCTGCCCTTTGCTAAACGATGTATGACTTGTTGACCGGATTCGGCCACTTTTTGCATACTGGCTTCCAACAACGCCATTTCTCTGAGGGACTGTGATAAAGCTTGGTACTGGGCAGCCTGCGCCTGTGCTAACTCAGGCGCAGGTGACGCGTTTTTGACTGCAAGGGTGATTGATGCAAAACTGTTCTGCAACTTTGCCAACTGGGCACGCAATGGCGCAAGCTCATTATTGCGCTCAGAAGAATGAGCCAAGTCATCTAAAGTTTGAACCAACACTTCGAATGCACCCGCCTCACGAGCCGCAATTATTTGCATTGACAGATTTCGTTGATTTTCATTCCAACTTTTTTGAAATGTATCGTCACGCATTCCATCTAATTGCTGCTCAAGGTGGCGATTAAGAACACCTAGACGCGAACCAACAGACACGACCTCACTGAGAATGCCGTCAAGGTCCTGAACGATTTGCTTGACTCGATCTAAGAAATGATTTATGTCCTGCGCCAACTCTCCAAACTCATCATTTGAATTTACTTTGGTTCGAGGTGACAAGTTCATCACCCCTTTAGCCAATGACGCCGCTGTTGTCCGCAGGGCCAATAAGGGCTCCATGCGAACTTTGAGTAGAAAAAACAGCACTATGGTGTGGATGACAATTTTGATGCTTAAGGCGCTGGCAGTGACGCGAACCTCGTGCCACCAAGTAGCCGCTTTGCGCGAAAAATAGCTTCTGACTGTCACAGTTCCAAGCACGTCACCCACTTGCGCTTTGACATGACAACCTAGACAAAACTGTTCAGCTTTGAGTTGGACTGAAGATTCGCTGCTATCCCCTTCGGGCCAGCGCTGCCTTAACCCAATAGGATTTAACTTGAAGGTTTGCTTTATCGACTGAATAGTAATTTCAGAGGGCAAAACTGCGATAGATAATCCCAAATTATCATAATTACGATCCAATATGGGATAGACCGTTTGTGCCGCAGTAGGTCCACCAGAATTAAGCATGATCGATTTGACGTCATCTGCCAATTGCTGAGCAGCACGCGCAACCCGCTCGGGTTCATTGCTTTTGAAGTCATAGACAACTGCCGCGTAGCGAATACCCAGTTCAAGGCCAGCAACCACGATCAAAAGTAAAAAGAAGTCCCGAATCATGTGAAACATGAAGGACTGCTCAAACCTGCCATAACTGGTTTCTTTCATGACTGCTCCTGTTAGCCTGGTTCAAATATTAGACTTTTTCCACAATAAACTTCGCTCAAACACCTTATTTCCCGCTAAAAAATTTCAAATGGGGCAAAAAAAATTGTCTTTGCATATAGGGTAATTACTCAGTTTGCTTTACATTGACCCAGTCTCAGTATGTCCATAAGCCTCTATGAGGACTGTCCAATCTGCTGACTTTTTCAGCCCGACTAAATTAGTAAGCTGGTGCTGGGGTTTCTCATACACCGCGTTAAGTTTTGTTTTTTCCATTTAAGATAAAAAAATTCAATTTCATTTATTCACCATGTTCACAAATTCCTATTCGAGCCTGTTTTCCTTGACTGTTTTCACATTGGGTCACCTTGTGACGGTAGCTACTGCCACCGCAGAAACTGTTAATCCCGTCAAGATGGTGGATGCTTTTGAGGCAGCGGGCGGGAAATTTGAAGGCTACCGCCGCTCGGGCGCCAAGGGCATATGTGCCACGGGAGAGTTTGTGGGCAGTACTGCGGGTCGCGCCCTCTCGTCTGCTTCGGCATTCAGTGGCCAAAAAATACCCGTGATCGTTCGCTTTTCTGTTGGCGGCGGTAACCCCAAAGCCGTTGACAATGCCAAGAGCCAACGCAATATGGCGTTGCAGTTCAACTTGCCTAGCGGTGAAACATGGCAAATGGGAAATATTTCAGCGCCTATTTTTGGATCATCCACACCGACACAATTGCTTGGTCGCCTAGAGTCACTCACGCCAGACCCTTCAACCAAAGCGCCCAATCCAGAAAAGGTCAAAGCTTTTGCAGAAGCTAATCCTGAAGTGCTGTTGCAAGGCAAATACTTTGCAAGCCAACCTGTGCCTGCAAGCTTTGCATCGGTCAATTACTGGGGCGTCAATGCCTTTGCGTTTGTTAACAGCAAAGGCGAGAAGCAATTTGGCAAATGGATTTTTGAGCCAACCGCCGGTGTGTTGGGTCTGAGCGATGAAGAGGCCAAGGCGAAAGGACCCAATTTTCTGTTCGATGAACTCCGTCAACGCGTAAAAGAAAGCCAAGTCTCTTTCAATTTCAACCTTCAATTGGCGGAACCTGGTGATCGGCTTGACAGTGCCACGGTGCCCCTACCAGACAGCCGACGCAAAGTCACGCTTGGCATTTTGAAAGTGACTGCAGTGTCTGAAGATTCGGCGGGAGCATGTCGTGACATTACTTTTGTGCCCACTGTCTTGCCCAAAGGTGTAGAACCATCTAACGACCCGATGCTCGCTGCACGAGCTGCCCCTTACGCCGTTGGTATTGGTCGCAGACTATCTGAAGGTTCTAAGCAGTGACCGATGGCGTTGGTACTGTCAAGCCATGACTGTCACGAAGCTAATCAAACACAAGTCACTCACTGCTGGCGATATTTCCCAAGTGGTTCAAATGGCATGGGAAGACCGCACTTCTTTTGAGACCATCAAGGATCGAACTGGACTCACCGAGGCTGAAGTCATCCTTCTGATGCGGGCTGAACTAAAACCCCAGTCTTTCATTATGTGGAGGAAGCGGGTTTCCGGCAGAGTAACCAAACACCGTGCCTTGAGACATCCAAGCATGAAGTTCAATGATCGCCATATTGCCGATCACCGCAGAGCAAATTGCTGAGCATTGAAAGCACAGTGAATTTGTTTACACATGAGACCAGCACCCAAGATAAATGCTGATGTTTGTTCATGGATGCCGATGCTATGGTGACGCCAAGGCTCTCATTCAAAGGAAACAAACAAAGCTTGCCGAGCAAGCCATGCCAGGCCTGCGGACGTGAGATGACTTGGCGTAAGTCATGGGCCAAAAATTGGGAGGCAGTGAAGTACTGCTCTGATGCGTGTAGAAAACTCAAACCAAGCAGCAATTCCTCATGAGTTATTCATTGGTTTGGTTGAAGCGAGATTTGCGCTGGAACGACCATGAAGCCATGATGCAGGCCAGCAGACAAGGCCCCATCCGCTGTATCTACGTCATTGAGCCTGAACTATGGCTTCAACCTGATGCTGCTCTTCAACATTTTGAGTTCATCCGTGAGTCCTTGCATGATTTGGATCAACACTTGCGCAACTTGGGTGGCCAAGTGGAGATTCATCATGGTGACATGGTCACTGTTTTGTCTGACATTTGGCGAGAGGCTCCATTCAATGGCATGTTTTCACACGAGGAAACCGGTAACGGATGGACCTACGCGCGTGACTTAAAAGTGGCAGATTGGTTCAAACACCATGGCATTCAATGGCATGAGTTTGCCCAATTCGGCGTCGTACGTGGCCTAAAGAATCGTGACATGTGGCAACGCGCTTGGGAACGGCATATGCGCATGCCTCAGTCAAATGTTGAAATATTGCGTTTTTGGCGACCGGCCGGCGCAGATGGTCTGGCGATGAAAGCCCCCTCCCATTTGCAACACAACCCGCCAAAGCGACAACGTGGTGGACGCAAGCTGGCATTGAAAACACTGCACAGTTTTCTCACAGCACGCAGCATCGGCTACCGAGGTGGAATCTCCTCCCCTGTTAGCGCACCGGATGCTTGCTCACGCTTGTCGGCTTACTTGACCTACGGTTGCATCAGCATGCGCGAAGTCGTGCAGCAAACCAGAGCGCAACTTGCACTGCTGCCACCACAAGCCAGTCGCCACCGCGCTGGCTTGACTGGCTTTTTAAGTCGCCTGCATTGGCATTGTCATTTCATACAAAAGCTGGAGAGTGAGCCTGCCATTGAATGGCGAAACATGCACCGCGGCTACGATGGACTGCGTGAGCAAGACTTCAACCTTGACTATTTTGAAGCGCTAAAAAATGCAAGAACCGGCTGGCCCATGGTGGATGCCTGCGTGGTGATGCTCCGGGAAACTGGATGGCTCAACTTTCGCATGCGTGCGATGTTGGTCTCGGTTGCAGCTTACCCCTTGTGGCTGCATTGGCGTCCGGTGGGCGATTGGTTGGCAACTCAATTTTTAGACTATGAACCCGGTATTCATTGGAGCCAATTGCAAATGCAATCGGGAACCACAGGAATAAACACCACACGGGTTTACAACCCGATCAAGCAAGCCCAAGACCACGATCCCCACGGTCAATTCGTCAAGCGTTGGCTGCCTCGCATGCGTGATGTGCCACAAGCTTGGTTGTTTCAACCTTGGCTGATCCGCCAAGACACACTCATTAAGGATGGAGTGGACTTCGACATCGTAGAACCTTTGGTCGACTTGGCTACAGCCACGCGGGAATCTAAACAAAGGCTTCACCAGTTAAGACAAACGCCATCAGTCAAAGCGGGTAAAAAGGAAGTGATTGAAAAGCATGCATCACGCAAAAAACCTGCCCCTGTTTCCAAACCATCTCGCCCACGAAGCGATGACAAGCAACAACTGGGATTTGATTTTTAACTTTGCACGAGAGAAGGACCTATGAATGAACCTGAACTCCACAGCTAGTTGTGCTTCAAGGCTGAATCTAAACAATCTTCTATTTGCTTAAAGTATTCAAGTCCATCAGAACTGAGGTAAATGAATTTTTTTCGCCTGTCTTTTTGATCCACATCAAGAAAGATCAGGCCGGCTGCACATAAGTTTTGAATGTGATGATGAACTGTTGCAACGCACCCAAATTGGCGCATAAGACCAGCTTCGCTGACATTGATGGGGCTTCCCATTTCACAGCGAATGGCAATCTGTTCTAAAAGATGCTGCTCGTTAAGTGTCAGCTTTGGGGAATTTTTATTTGGCTTTTCTGCCAGTGCGTTTTGCAAAAATTGCATGTACAAGTGATGCGTGTTTGTTTTTTTGAGTGTTATTCGTTCTTCCTCTAGATCACCAGAGATAGCCAAAAGTTGGTCTAACTCTTCGTTACTGATGAATACCTTGCTTCGCTCGGGCGTATAACGAGTTGCATTCATATCATTTGCCTTCGGAGTCCGTGTGGACAGTACAATTTCTTTGTATATGTGTACGAACTGGGCAATCACATGGCTGGCATCACATCCAATAAATATGCCATGAAGTACGGCATACGGCTCATGCCAGTAATCGACGAGAAGTTAAATCCGATGCCCTATGGAGATGCCCATCGTAAAAAATCGTTGGTAAAGGTTAAAAAAATCAAAGTAAATATAGTGACAACACCCAAAAAACCTAAGCGTTCTTGCCATAAGGCAGAAACTGGTTTGCCGTAAATAGCTTCCCACATGTAATAGAGAAGATGGCCGCCATCAAGCATAGGAATAGGCATCAAGTTCAATACCCCAATACTTAGACTGAAAATCGCAAGAAAACCAAGGTATTGATGAAAGCCTGCTGATGCTGATTTGCCAGCGATATCCGCTATATAAAAGGGCCCCCCTAATTGTCTCCAACCGTCTGAGGTGTAAAAAATTTGAACAAAGCCAATCACAGTCTGTTTAATTTGCGCCATTACTTTTGAAGCAGCGCGTTCAAGGCCGGTAAGAAATCCGTCTGCTAGCCAAACGGTGGCTGGCGCATTGCCGACCACCGCATCAATTTTCTTAACAGTGCGGCCGGCTTGAGAAAATATTTCAGGGTTGACCACTATGTTTAGCCGCTCATTGCCTGCACGCTGTATTTCCCAGTTTTGTTCGCCCTTGGCGGCCCTCACCAACCGAATGACATGGGCCGCATCAACTATCTTTTTTCCATCAATAAATAAAATCTTGTCACCAGCCAATAGGCCTGCTTTGCTGGCGGCGCCCCCTGACAGAACGTTAGCAATCACGGGGTCGCGCCTTGGACCATGCATGCCCAGCATATTGATCTGATCAATGCTGTTGTGACCTTGCAAGCTAAGCAAGTTGATCTCTGCGGTTCTTGAGCCACCAGCTAAAGACGATTCAATCTGCACATACAGGTGGGTGGATTCTTGCAGCGCCAGAAAAATAAATGTGTGAAGCTGATCCATACTTTCCACAGATTGCAATTCACCAACTTCAAAACCAACTTTTGTTACCAAGTCACCACTTGACAGGCCAGCCTGGTCTGCAAGGCTTGCGGTTGGCGGAGACGAAAGCAGCGGCAACTGTCTTTCATAACCCGTCCAATTCATTCCAGCATAGAGCAAAAAAGCTAGCAGCAAGTTAATGAATGGTCCCGCCAAAACAATACTGGCTCTGACAGACAGTGGTTGACAGTCAAATGCATGTTTTGCGTTTGATGGATCGCCTGAGAAGTTTTCGGCTGTCTGAAACTTGACATACCCACCCAATGGAATGGCGTTCACAGTGAATTCTGTGTAAGTCTGCAAACCCGGCTGGGGACTTTTCCAAACGAACAACGGCTTGCCAAAACCCATCGAAAACCTAAGCACACTGACTCGCCAATACAGTGCCAACAAGTAGTGGCCCATTTCGTGAACAAAAATGACCAGTATCAGGGCAAGTAAAAACGCAATCCAAGTGGTCATTAAGGGATGGTATTCATCAAGGTTTACCCACCACATTGATTGAAATTGTTTTTTTGAATGCGGCACCGTACGAGCGGTGCGCACTGTCCCCAAATTGCAAAGTCAATTTGTATTTTCCAGGCTGTAAAAATATTTCAGCCTCGGATTGACCTTTCCCGTAATGCTTGTGTTGATTGTCGAATGGAATCACTACATTCTCTTCAATATCCACTGCATTGATAAATAAATGGTGATGTCCTGTCCCAGGCCTAACCTCAGTTGCTGGCGCCAATTCCAAACCGCTGACAGAAAATTTGGCCAAAAATGTTGGCTCGACAGTGTCTCCATCTTTGGGATAAATAAAATCCACCCCTTGTGCCGCGGCGAACAAGGGCACAATAAGCAAACCCAACACAATGAATCTCTTATTCATAGATTTCCTTTGCTAAAAAATGACGGGTTAACTGAGCTTAGGGCACAGCATTTGGAGCAACTCTAGATTGCGGGTTCCCTCAACCGCTACACGCCAATCGTTGTCAGCTTCCTCGCTGGCACTGATGCGTTCACCACTGAGCAGGGGGCCGGCAAAAAATTCACCCGATAGATTACGAAAAAGCTGTTTGCCACAGTCATATTCCTTGCGTGTTTTGCTAGACAACACACGATTCAAAGGAAAGCTGTAATTGAGCATTTCCCAAACGATCACCTTGTCTTTGTTGATCTGTACGGTAGCTGGGTCGTAATAAAAAACAGCTTTACCGTTGTCCGCATATTCCAGCCAGTCAGCGTGGGTAAAGGTCCACGAAAAACATGCGATCAATCCTGCCAAAACTTGTATTTTCATAGTGAATTCACAAAATGAATCATTGCTTCGCGCTCTTCTTTGGACATGGCGGCAAACGCATCGCGTGATTTTTTGGCTTCACCGCCGTGCCACAAAATCGCCTCCAACACATTACGCGCTCTGCCATCGTGTAACAAATGGGTGCTTCCATTGACCTGTTGCGACAGACCTATGCCCCACAGCGGTGCAGTGCGCCAGTCTCGCGGGCCCGCCTTGAATTCGGGCCGGCCATCGGCCAATTCTTCACCCATGTCATGCAACAACAAGTCGGTGTAGGCATGAAATGTGGTGTGGGCAATGGCAGGCAACAATGGGTAATCACCTGTTTTCAGCGCTGGCAAATGACATTGGGCACACCCTGCCTG
>CAMDSU010000076.1 GCA_945907335.1 Bordetella parapertussis
GCACCTTCGCTGTTGGTAATGCCCGCATCGGTTTGTAAGGCGGCGGCTTCACAGCGAAGCGCCAGAGTGGCGGCCTCCTCACTGCTGATAGCCCACGGATGGAATAAATCTAAATCGCGCTGGTCATGGGCGATCAGGGATTCTTGCGGCAATTCCGCCATTGGGTCTTGCGCCGTGAAACGGGCGATGTCATGCGCGGCTTTGACGGTACGTTCAATGGCTGCCTCAGAAAAATCAGAAGTACTGGCATTGCCACGGCGGTGACCCACGTACACCGTGATACCCAACGATTTGTCGCGGTTGCGCTCGACATTTTCAAGTTCGCCTTTGCGCACCGACACGCTCAGGCCACAGCCTTCGGAAGCTTGGGCAGCTGCGTCGCTGGCACCCAAGCGTTTGGCATGGGCCAGTGCACTGTCAACCAGTGCTTCAAATTGGGCACGGCTGTGGCTGAATCCAGGCAGCGGTTTGTCGTGGGCGGTAGGGGGGGTGGAAAAGGGTTTCATATCGACAGCTATGATACTTGCCAGACCATTACCCCCACGTTATGTCACGCAAACCCACCAAAGGTTATTACGTCAAAGGCCATTTTGTGGCCGAAGGCAGCGAACTCGATCTTGAGCTTAAACGCGAACTCAAGGGTAGCGACAGCGCCAGCCGGACCGACCTTAAACGCGAAAGTTTCGAGCTGCAAAAGCTGGGCGAAGACCTGCTGCAACTGCGCCAGGACGCCATGCAGCAACTGGTCGCGCAACAGCGAGTGCCCGAGTTGCTGTTTGAAGCGATTCGCGATGCCAAAAAAATCACCAACTTCGAAGGCCTGCGGCGTCAAATGCAATATGTGGGCAAGCTCATGCGCAAGCTCGATGAGACGCAAGTGCAAGCCATCAGAGACGCCTTGGATGTGCAACACAACGGCAGTGCCGAGGAGACACTGGCGCTGCACATGAGCGAACATTGGCGCGACCGTTTGGTCAAAGACGACCAAGCCTTGGCCGATTGGCTGATCGCACACCCTGACACAGATAGCCAGCAATTGCGCGCCCTGATTCGCCAAGCCAGAAAAGATGGCCTCCCTGACAAATCTGCCGTCTCTCAGGGTGCGTTTCCCAGACAAGGCCGCGCATACCGGGATATCTTCAAGTTGGTCCGCGACCAATTAAACGCGGCAAAAGTTGTCTCATCATGAATGCTGATCCCTTGCTTGATCCTGTACGCATAGGCATTGTCTCCATCAGTGACCGCGCTTCAAGCGGGACCTACGAAGACAAAGGCTTACCCGCCTTGCGCGAATGGCTGCAGCAAGCTTTGCACAATCCCTTGGCCTTTGAACCCCGATTGATTCCGGACGAACAAGGTCAGATCAGCCAAACGCTGATCGACTTGGTAAATGCCGGATGCTCACTGGTGCTGACCACCGGCGGAACCGGGCCGGCTGTGCGAGATGTCACACCTGAAGCCACCTTGGCAGTGGCAGACAAAGAAATGCCCGGCTTTGGCGAGCAAATGCGCCAGATCAGTCTGCGCTTTGTGCCAACCGCCATTTTGTCTAGGCAAGTCGCTGTGATTCGCGGCAGCAGCCTGATCATCAACTTGCCAGGGCAACCCAAATCCATCACTGAAACGCTGGGCGGCTTGAAAGATGCCCAAGGCGTATCGTTGGTCGACGGTATTTTTGCTGCCGTGCCTTATTGCATCGACCTGATTGGCGGTCCGTATTTGCAAACGCGCGACAGCTTTTGCAAAGCATTCCGACCAAAAAACGTCCAACGGCCTTACCCGGCCGAGCCCTGAAATATCAAGTCGCTTCCAAGTGAAAAGCGACTTGATGGATGTCAAAGTACATCTTCTCAAAAAACAGTTCGCAAGATGCGTTACCACCGCTGACCAAACGCAGATTGGCCGACTCAGGGCTTTGCATCAGGGCATCCTGCGGTGAAAACTGCAGATTGGAAAACACATATTTTTCCAGCGATCTTAAGAACACTGCAAAACCGGGTACTTTGAGTTGTGCCGGATCTTCACAAACCATCCACCAATGTGAATGGAATTGATTGGGTGGATACAGTTGCAACTTCACCATGCAGTCACGCACCATCAAGCCGTATTGCTCAATACTGAATGACAAATCGGCGGTGCAGTCACCGCTGGGCGATTGGTTAAACACCAAACTGTGGGGGTGCAATTTGATAAATGCAGGCATGGCTCAAGAATCGTCAGAAATCGGTCGGGCTTTAAACCGTCTTAATCAATCAACTTGTTGAGTTTCTCAATATCGGCATCCATATTTTTTGCGGCATCTTCAGGCAGGCAATCAGCACCGTTGATAACGCCATTGGACAATTTCTCCAAGGCCTGCCAGAGCATGGCTATTTGCTTGTCTTGCTCTGCCGTGTAGTCGATCAGACCGCGAATGGCCTGACTCAGCGGGTCGTCGTTTTGCGTCACGCCGTATGCTGAAAAGCCCATTTTGGAGGCGACTTCCTCGCGCACCGCATCGGTTTTGGCTTCGATGATGCGCGCCGGGTTACCGACCGCTGTGGCACCTGCGGGCACAGGTTTGGTCACCACCGCATTGCTGCCGATCTTGGCCCCATCGCCCACCGTGAAACCGCCAAGCACCTTGGCACCCGCACCCACCACCACATTGCGACCCAAGGTAGGGTGGCGTTTGGCACCTTTGTAAAGTGAGGTTCCACCCAAGGTCACGCCTTGGTAAATGGTGCAACCGTCGCCGATCTCGGCGGTTTCCCCGACCACTACACCCATGGCATGGTCAAAAAAAACACCTCTACCAATGACTGCAGCAGGATGGATTTCGATACCCGTTAAAAACCGCGATACGTTCGATATGAAACGCCCCAGCCATTTCAGACCCACCCCCCAGCAAACATGTGCCCAACGGTGCATGACCATGGCATGCAAGCCCGGATAACAGGTCAGGACCTCGAAACCACTGCGCGCGGCAGGATCGCGTTCGAGAATAGTGTGTATATCAGCGCGGATTCTTGAAAACATGCGAAGAGTCTAACTTTTTCGCTGTGAGGCCTGTGCCATGGCCTTGGCAATGCCCCGAAGAATATGCACCTCTTCCTCGGTCAAACCGGCGCGGTTGAACATTTGGTTCAAGCGCGGCATCAACTTTTTCGGGGCTTGTGGGTCGAGAAAACCTATATCCGTCAGTGACTGTTGCCAATGCGACAACAAACCGGCGATCTGCGCGGCATCGGCATGCACAGCAGGCGGCACCGCGTCTTGCACCGCAAAGCCACCCAGCGCCAGCCGCCATTCATAGGCGATGACTTGCACCGCACCGGCAATATTGAGTGAACCAAAACCAGGGTCGGTAGGAATACTGAGCGCCACGTGGCAACGGTACACATCGTCATTTTTCATGCCGAAACGCTCGGAGCCGAATAAAAAAGCCATGCCCTTCACCGCTTGTGCAGCTACTGGCCATTGCGCGAAATGCGCGCGAGGCGTTCGCGTCGGTGGACCAAAGTCACGAGGCGTCATGGCGGTCGCACACAAATGTGTCATGCCGTCCAATGCTTCGTCCAAGGTATCCACAATGCGTGCCTTTTCAAGCACATTCAATGCCCCACTGGCACGTTGAATGGTTTCTTCACGGCGCAACACATTGGACCAGCGCGGCTTGACCAGCACCAGATCGTCAAAGCCCATCACTCGCATAGCGCGAGCAGTGGCGCCGACATTGCCTGCATGGCTGGTTTCGATCAGAATAAAACGCGTTTGCATGGGACTAAAATAAGCATATTGTCGCCGCCCTCTCTGTCGGGCGTGTTTTTTTGCAGATAGACGCTGCTTGTACGCGTTCAACACAGGCTTGCCGATCTCCCCCATGACCATCGCTTCTTCCTCCTCCATCCACCCCATGCTCAATATCGCCATCAAGGCGGCGCGGGCGGCTGGCACCATCATCAACCGCGCAGCGCTCGATGTTGAATCGGTTCGGGTCTCCAAAAAAATGGAAAACGACTTTGTCACCGAAGTCGATCAAGCCAGCGAAAACACCATCATCGAAACTTTGCTGAACGCCTATCCTGACCACGGCATCTTGGCCGAAGAATCTGGACGTACCCATGGCAACCCGAATGCAGAACATGTGTGGATCATCGACCCGCTGGACGGCACCACCAACTTCATCCACGGGTTTCCTTTTTATTGCGTCAGCATTGCCTTGCAAAGCCGTGGCCGTTTAGAGCAAGCCGTGGTCTTCGACCCCACACGCAACGATTTGTTCACGTCCACACGCGGACGCGGCGCCTTCCTCAACGACCGCCGCTTGCGCGTGAGCAAACGCATTCGACTGAAAGAATGTCTCATCAGCACAGGTTTTCCGTTCCGAGATGGGGACGATTTCAATGCTTACTTGAGCATGATGTCTCAAGTAATGACCCGCACCGCAGGCTTGCGCAGACCAGGTGCTGCTGCTCTCGATCTGGCTTATGTCGCTGCTGGTTTCAGTGATGGTTTTTTTGAAACCGGTTTGCACCCTTGGGACATGGCGGCAGGTGCGCTCCTGATCACCGAAGCAGGTGGCCTGGTAGGCAACTTCACCGGGGAAGCGGATTTCTTGCAACAACGCGAATGTCTGGCCGCCAGCCCGAAAATTTATGGCCAACTCGTGACCCTGCTTCAGCCTTACTCCAAATTTGCAGGGGTTGCTGACAAGGCCACTGCGGCGCAAGCGATTGTCGACGTCAGCAAAGTTATCGACTCCGGCAAATAAGCCAGATTGCGCCTTGTGTGACCATGGCCGACACATCAACGCACACACCCATGATGACCCAGTACCTGGGTCTGAAAGCAGACTTTCCAAATACGCTGCTGTTCTATCGCATGGGAGACTTTTACGAGCTATTTTTTGAAGACGCAGAAAAAGCCGCTCGCCTGCTAGACATTACCCTCACGCAACGCGGTCAATCCGCCGGACAACCAGTGGTCATGGCCGGTGTGCCGTTTCATTCGGTGGACAGCTACTTATCGCGCTTGATCAAGCTCGGTGAATCCGTCGCGATTTGCGAACAAGTTGGCGAAGTCGGTGGCAAAGGCCCCGTCGACAGAAAAGTAGTTCGCGTGGTCACGCCCGGCACCTTGACCGATGCCGAATTGTTGAACGACAAAACCGAAGCTTATGTGTTGGCTGTGCATGCCAGTGAACGTGCAGGCAAAGCAGCGGGTTGCGGGTTAGCGTGGCTGAGCGTGACCGAGGGAGAACTGCGATTGGCCGAATGCGCTGCTGATCAATTGCCTGCGTGGATTGCACGCATTGCGCCCAGCGAAGTGATTTACAGCAGTGAATTGCCCGCGCATTTATTGCCCTTTCTCGGCGGTGTGAATGTGAAATCCGAGCGGCCGTCATGGGCATTTGACAGCAGCTTAGGCCAACGCAAATTGCTTGAACAATTGCATGCGGCTTCCTTGGAAGCTTGGCAGGCGCAAGACCTGATTCACGCGCATGCGGCGGCTTCTGCGTTACTGGCCTACGCTGAACACACGCAAGGCCGCAGTCTCACCCATGTGCAAAAGCTGCGGGTCGAACGCAACGAAGAACGCATTGACCTGCCCGCCACCACTCGGCGCAATCTGGAGCTGACGCAAACACTCAAAGGCGAAGACAGCCCCACTTTGTTTTCCTTGCTTGACACCTGTATGACGGGCATGGGCAGTCGAACTCTCAAACGCTGGCTGCTAGAGCCACCGCGTGAACGAACACTGGCACAACAACGACTTGACGCCATCGCAGCGTTACAAGGCGAACACGGCGCGGGTGTGTGGCGCGATTTGCGCACGGCCTTGAAAGGCCTGGGCGATGTGCAACGCATCAGCGCACGCATTGCTTTGCGTCAGGTGCGGCCCCGCGAATTGGTGGCGCTGGGCCATGCCTTGGCCCGCGCTTCTCAATTGCCCGAGTTGTTGCTGAACACGGCTGATACGACTTGGCTGCAAACGCTTTGTAAATCAGTGGTGTCCCCGCCCGCATGTGCCGAATTACTGCACCGCGCGCTATTGCCCGAACCGGCGGCGTTGGTACGCGACGGTGGCATCATCAACCACGGGTTTGACAGTGAGTTGGATGAACTGCGGAATATTCAAACCAATGGCGACAGTTTTTTGTTGGCGCTTGAAATACGCGAGCGGGAACGTACAGGCATCAATAACCTCAAAGTGCAGTACAACCGCGTGCACGGTTTTTATATCGAGATCAGCCAAGGTCAACTGGATCGTGTGCCCGATGATTACCGCCGCAGACAAACTTTAAAGAATGCAGAACGCTTCATCACGCCCGAATTAAAAGCGTTTGAAGACAAGGCCTTATCGGCGCAGGAACGTGCGCTGTCGCGCGAGAAATTTCTATTCGAGCAGTTACTGGATGAATTGCAACAGTATGTGTCCGCGCTGTCACAAGTGGCTTGGGCGTTGGCGACGCTGGACGTACTCGCCACACTCAGCGAACGTTCTTTGACTCTGAGTTGGTGTGCACCGGAACTGGTGAAGACACCAGGCATCAGCATCACGCAAGGTCGGCACCCGGTGGTAGAAGCACGCTTGGCGCAATCTGGTGGCAGCTTCATTGCCAATGACACGCAGCTCGGACCGACGCAGCGCATGCAAATCATCACCGGCCCCAATATGGGCGGCAAATCCACGTATATGCGTCAAGTGGCGTTGATCGTGTTGCTGGCCAGCATAGGCAGCCATGTGCCTGCCAACGCTTGTCGATTGGGGCCGATTGATGCGATTCACACGCGCATAGGCGCGGCTGATGATTTAGCGAATGCGCAATCGACCTTCATGCTGGAGATGACCGAGGGCGCGCAAATTTTGCATGCCGCCACCCCCAACAGCTTGGTGCTGATGGATGAAATCGGCCGCGGCACTTCCACCTTTGATGGTCTGGCATTGGCCAGTGGCATTGCCACTTATTTGCACGACAAGTCGCAGTCCTACAGTTTGTTTGCCACCCATTATTTTGAATTGACCGAGTTTGCAGCGTCACACCGAGCCGCGGTCAATGTACATGTGAGCGCCACTGAAAGTGGCAATGACATCGTGTTTTTGCACGAAATACAACCAGGCCCAGCCAACCGCAGTTACGGCATACAAGTAGCTCGCTTGGCCGGTATGCCTACCAGTGTGTTGAGCCATGCCAAGCATGCCTTGGCAGCGTTAGAAAACGATGCGCAGCAGGCCCGCGCTCAGGTGGATTTATTTGCGCAACCCCCGCAAGATATCGACCATGGGCCTACACCTTTACAAGCGACATTGGCAGGCATTGACCCCGATCAAATGAGCCCGCGAGAAGCACTGGATGCACTTTACGCCTTGAAGAAACTCACATGACCCCAGTCCCCACCCAGTCTGTCCCGACAGGCGAACCGCTGGTGCTTTTTTTCCATGGCAACAGTTTTCCTGCCAGTACCTACAAAGTCATGCTGAATGCTTTGCGTGATCGCGGTATGCAGGTCAAGGCCTTAGAAAAAATCGGACACAACCCGGCTTATCCGGTCACCAGCAACTGGCCGCATTTAGTGGAAGAAGTGCATGCATTTGCCAAGCCTTTGATTGATATACACACAGGGCCTGTGGTGTTGGTGGGCCATTCCTTAGGTGGCATGCTCAGCCTGATGCTGGCGGCGCAATACCCTGCTTTGGCACATGCAGTGGTCATGGTGGATGCACCGGCCGTAGCGGGTTGGCAAGCGAATTTGTTGCACTTATCGAAAAAGCTGTCACTCACCGCCAAGTATTCTCCCGGTGCTGTCAGTAAAAAACGCCGCAACCAATGGGGCTCTTTGGAAGAAGTGCGCCAGCATTTCGGCTCCAAGAAAAACTTTGCACGTTGGCAACCGCAGGTACTAGAGGACTACATCACGCACGGCACCCAAGAGGTGACGGTGGACGGTCAAGCAACCAGAGCGCTGAGTTTTT
>CAMDSU010000077.1 GCA_945907335.1 Bordetella parapertussis
TAATCTTGGTCACAGAGGAAACCCAATACATGTCAAACATTGATGTGGTCATCATGGCGGCGGGCAAAGGTACCCGAATGCACAGCAGTATGCCTAAAGTCCTTCACCGTTTAGGGGGAAGGGCTTTGTTGCAGCACGTGATCGAAACCGCAGGACAAATTCAGGCCCGCCGGGTGCTGGTCATCACTGGCCATGAGGCTGAACAAGTCGAGGCAATGCTGGCAGAGCTGCCGGGCGTTGCGCCGGTTCGGCAAATACCGCAACTCGGCACCGGCCACGCCATGCAACAAGCCGTCCCACTGTTGGCAGATGATGGTGTGACCTTGGTACTTTCCGGCGATGTGCCCTTGATTCAGGCCGACACTTTGCAAGCCTTGTTGCAACTGTGCGATACCAAACATCTGGCTTTGCTGACCTTGCAAACCCCGACGCCCGGCGGCTATGGGCGCATTCTGCGAGGAACTGCCCAGCAAGTCACCGCCATTGTGGAAGACAAAGATGCAACGGATGAACAACGCCGCATCCAAGAAATTTACAGCGGCATCATGGCCGTGCCCACCCACTTACTGCACGCTTGGTTGGCACGCTTGGACAACCGCAATGCACAAGGCGAGTTTTATTTGACCGATGTGGTGAAGTTTGCGGTGGCCGATGGCTGTGAAGTCAAAGCGCATTGCATAGACCAAGCCTGGCAGGTGGAGGGCGTCAACACCCCCGTGCAGTTGGCGGCGCTAGAGTGTGCCTATCAGCATTTGCAGGCAAACCGTTTGATGCAGCAAGGTGTGCGGCTGGCGGACCCGGCGCGCTTTGATGTTCGGGGTGATTTGGTCTGTGACCGTGACGTAGAAATTGATGTCAACTGTGTATTTGAAGGCAAAGTGCATTTGGGCGAGGGAGTGCGAATCGGCCCCCATTGCGTGATTGCCAATGCTGTTATCGGTGCTGGTACCCAAGTCTTGGCTTTCACCCATATTGATGGCGAAGCCCAAGGCGTGCATATCGGTCATGGTGCGCGCATCGGCCCATTTGCACGTTTGCGCCCAGGCGCGACATTGGGTGACGATGTGCACATTGGCAATTTTGTGGAAGTCAAAAACAGCACCTTAGCCAAGGGCGCTAAAGCCAACCATTTGGCTTATGTGGGCGACGCCCAAGTGGGCGAACGCGTCAACTACGGTGCCGGTGTCATCACTGCAAATTACGACGGCGCGAACAAACACCAAACATATATCGAGTCAGATGTGCATGTCGGCAGCAACAGTGTGTTGGTAGCCCCCGTTACCTTGGGCGCGGGCGGCACCATAGGCGCAGGTTCGGTGGTCACCAAAGACACCCCGCCCGGATCGCTGACGGTGGCGCGAGGCAAACAGGTGAGCATCCCGAACTGGCAACGGCCAGACAAAAAAAACAAATAAAGGGCAGACGCTATGTGTGGCATTGTCGGCGCGGTTTCCACCCGCAATATCGTTCCTGTGCTGGTTCAAGGCTTGCAGCGACTGGAGTACCGGGGCTATGACTCGTGCGGGGTGGCGGTCAATGCATTGACCGAACAACTGGGCCAAGCCGCCGGTTTACAGCGCGCCCGCAGTACCTCGCGTGTGGCTGAACTCGCCGAGCAAGTGGATACCACCCGTGGCGGTTTGCAAGGCCACACCGGTATTGCCCACACCCGTTGGGCCACCCATGGTGCGCCAGCAGTGCACAACGCCCATCCGCATTTCAGCCATGGCCCCACGGCAACTCTCAAGACGGACTTGCCACGCATTGCGTTGGTGCATAACGGCATCATTGAAAACCATGATGTATTGCGTGCACAGTTGGAGGCCAAAGGCTATGTATTCACCAGCCAGACCGATACCGAGGTCATGGTGCATTTGATTGATTCTTTGTACCAAGGCGATTTGCTGCAAGCCGTGATGAAGGCCGTGCAACAACTGCAGGGTGCTTATGCGATTGCTGTCATCGCCAAGGATGAACCTCAACGCATCGTGGGTGCCCGTGCTGGGTCTCCGTTGATATGGGGCGTGGGTGAGTCTGAAAACTTCCTGGCCAGTGATGCCATGGCCTTGGCGGGAGTGACCGACCAAATTGTGTATTTGGCAGAAGGCGATGTGGTGGACCTGGGTTTGAACCAATGCCAGGTGTATGACGTATCGCAACAAGCGGTGTCGCGTGAAGTGCAAACCGTGAAGGCCCAGTCTATGGCTGCCGATCTGGGTCCTTATCAACACTACATGCAAAAAGAAATTTTCGAGCAACCGCGCGCAATTGCCGATACCCTCGAAGGTGTCGAAGGCATCGTGCCGGAATTGTTCGATCCCATCGGACAGCGTGGAGTAGCCGCAGACGTATTTGCGAACATTGACAATGTGTTGATTCTGGCGTGCGGCACCAGTTACTACAGCGGTTGCGTGGCCAAGTATTGGCTAGAGAGCTTGGCGCGTATACCGTGTCAAGTTGAAGTGGCCAGTGAATACCGATACCGCGACAGCGTACCCAACCCGCGAACACTGGTGGTCACCATCACCCAGTCTGGCGAAACCGCCGACACCCTGGCTGCATTGCGCCATGCGCAAAGTTTGGGAATGCCACATACCTTGACCATTTGCAACGTGGCCACTTCTGCCATGGTGCGCGAATGCAAGCTCGCCTACATCACCCGTGCGGGTGTGGAAATCGGTGTGGCTTCCACCAAAGCGTTCACCACGCAACTGGCAGGCTTGTTTTTGTTGACATTGGCACTGGCCAAATCCAAGCACCGCTTGAGCGAGAACGACGAAGCCAACCATCTCAAGGCCATGCGCCATCTGCCCGTTGCATTGCAAAGTGTGTTGGCCCTAGAGCCTTTGTTGATGGCATGGGCACAAGATTTTTCCGACAAAGAAAACGCGCTGTTTTTGGGGCGTGGCATGCACTACCCGATTGCCTTGGAAGGCGCACTCAAGCTCAAAGAGATCAGCTACATACACGCCGAGGCTTATCCGGCGGGTGAGTTGAAACACGGCCCGTTGGCGTTGGTCACCAGCGCTATGCCGGTTGTGACCGTCGCACCTAATGACGCGTTGCTGGAAAAACTCAAAAGTAATTTGCAAGAAGTGCGTGCACGCGGTGGCGTGTTGTATGTACTGGCAGACACAGACACCCGCATTCAGTCAGAAGAGGGTTTGCATGTGATTCGCATGCCCGAACACTACGGCGCTTTGTCCCCGCTGTTGCATGTGGTGCCTTTGCAGTTATTGGCCTATCACACCGCATGTGCCAGAGGTACGGATGTGGACAAACCTAGAAACTTGGCCAAGAGCGTGACGGTGGAATGACCTCTCGAAAATCCGTCTGACATGACCCACCAAGCCGGAGACAAAGATGTCTATAAAAGACTACGCAAGCACACCTGACAACTTGCCAGTGCCTGTCGATGACGGCGCGACAGACCATGTGGTCGGTATGTCCTTGCCCTCGCTCATGTTGGATTCCACCCAAGGTGGTCAGGTGAATTTATCGTCCTTGTCGGGTTATGTGGTCGTGTATTGCTATCCCATGACGGGTCAGCCGGGAGTGCCCTTGCCTGAAGGATGGGACGACACACCGGGTGCTCGTGGTTGCACCCCGCAAAACATGTGCTATCGCGACCACCACGCACAATTTCAGGCGTTGGGTGTGCAAGTGTTTGGCCTGAGCGTGCAACCGACTGCTTATCAACAAGAGATGGCGCAGCGTTTGCAGTTGCCGTTTGCGGTGTTGAGTGACCGGTATCTGGCGTTTGCAAACGCCTTGCGCTTGCCTGTGTTTCATGCAGCCGGCATGCAACTTATCAAACGCTTGACCTTGGTTGCCTTGGACCGCAAAGTGGTTGCAGTGAAATACCCTGTCTTTCCCAGCAACAGCGACACACCTTGGGTGCTGGATTGGCTGGGCAAACAATACTGATGTCTATCTTTGCAGTCAGCTTGCGTGTTGCGGATCATCGTCAATCGGTTCTATCGCCACCGTTTGCAGCAGCACGGGTTTGACGACGATGTGGTAACTGTCGGCGTCAAACCCTGCGAACCCCTCGCGTCGTTCTATCCATGCGCTTTTTTGCGAACACCAAGTGCCTTGGTAAGACCAATGGTTGATGCGGTGCTTTTGTACCCAGTCACCACGTTGCTCAATCAAAAACACCGCCCCTTGAAATGGCCAAGTATGAATATGCAGATCTTGCAGGGCATGGAGCAAGCGATCGTCATGCGCGGTGCGTGGTTCGTACCCGACGCAAGCCCCCGCACATTGACGGATTTGCCAACCAAAACAACCGCGCGGGTTAACGGTTTCAAGCCCCAGCAATTGCAAACACAGGCGGTGTTGTTGCGCCAGGGATTGCAATTTTTCACGCACGGCATGACGCGACGAAAACAAACCATAAAGCGCTGGTGTTTTTCCGTAAACCACCGTGTGTTCGTCAACAATCGCGGTCTGCCAACCGTCTTTCTTCTGGACCAATTGCAGGCTGCAGAGTTTTTTGATGCGCCGCAAGCGCTGGTTGTACAAAGGGCTTTGCGTTTTGATCATTTGCGACTCAAGCAGCAAAGCACCAATTTCACCGGCTGTTTCTATGGCTTCTATCCGCCGTGTTTGCGACAGCATGCGCGCTTCATCGGGATTGCGCAAATGCGACTGCACGCGCGAGCGGATATCAATACTTTTGCCGATATAAAGCGGCAAGTTGCCGTCGCCATGAAACACGTACACCCCGGGAGCCCGAGGTAAATCGGACACTTGCAGCACGCCCGTCACAAGCTTTCGATGGTCAACTTTCTGAACTTGACCACGCCCTTGTTGTATTGCAAAGCAATCGGTCCCGCGCCGGTGTGTGTGCTGTCGTTGGTATCGACAGTGGTTTGACCGTTGAGCACTACTGTCATGCGTGTTCCTACGACAGTGATGTCGTACGTGTTCCATTGCCCACCAGTTTTGATGTTGGGTTGAACCAGTGATTTGGAGATATTCACAATCGCACCTGTGCCATAAGACTGGTCAGGGCGTTTGTCGTAAATATTGGCTTCGTAAGCGGTTTTGTCACTGATCACCAATGGGTCGGTGCACCGAAAATAGATACCGCTGTTGGCTTCGTCATCGACCCAGAATTCCGCCACCAAGCGAAAGTTTTGGAAGCTGTCGCGTGTGATCAAAAAACCATCGCCCAGCTCAGCTTGCACCAAGCCGTCTTGCAGTCGCCAATTGGCGTTGCCCAACAATTTCCAAGCGTTCAAATCCTGGCCATTGATCAGTGCAGTACCGACGGTAGCGGTGTTGGGGGCAAGGCTTTTTTGAACCGTTTGCGTCCAATCCCCTAAGGTGCTGCACCCTTGTAAGGTCAGAAAAAAAAGGGATAAACCGAGGAAACGCAAGCGGTAAGTGCTGAAAAGGGTGGGCATGGTCAAGGTCCTTGAGCGGTGAGGTGACAGTTCAGTGGCGACGCTTGGCTTGGCTACCGAATGCATGGTGCATTCTGCACTGACTTTGTTTGAATGCTGAGAAAGCATGAATTGCACAGCTATTTCACTCGGGTCATGACTATAATTTGTGCACACAATGAGCTATTTGAAACATATCCGTCGCGACCTGCAGGACATGCAGGCCTATACCGTGCAAAAAGCAACAGGCATGGTCAAGCTGGACGCCATGGAAAACCCATATCCCTTGCCTGATCAGCTGCAAGCATTATTGGGCGAGCGATTGGGCAAAGTAGCGGTCAACCGCTATCCAGGCAGCCGCATCGAAGACTTAAAGCATGCCATCGCGCAACATGTGGGCTTGCCCGATACATATGCACTGATGTTGGGTAACGGCTCCGACGAATTAATTTCCTTGCTCTCTTTGGCTTGTCACATGCCCGGCGCAAGTGTGCTGGCGCCAGAACCTGGTTTTGTGATGTATGCCATGAGTGCCAAATTGCAGGGCCTCAACTACATACCCGTGTCCTTACGTGATGACTTTGAGTTGGATGAGCCCGCCATGTCTGAGGCGATCGCCGCACATCAACCGTCGATTGTTTACTTGGCTTACCCGAACAACCCGACCGCGAATTTATGGGATGCGAATGTCATGCGTCGCCTCATCGCGCAAGTGTCGGCTTATGGCGGCTGGGTGGTGTTGGACGAGGCATATCAACCTTTTTCTCCTGAAACTTGGTTGCACGACATAAATCGCGACCCCCAAGCCAATGCACAAGTGCTGTTGATGCGCACCCTCTCCAAATTTGGCTTGGCCGGTGTGCGCATCGGCTACATGATGGCGCGCACCGAAGTCATTGATCAACTCGACAAAATCCGTCCGCCCTACAACATCAGTGTGTTGAATGCCGAATGCGCGTTGTTCGCGCTTGAGCATGCCCATGTGTTTGAACAGCAAGCCGCGGATATTTGCCATGAGCGTGAGCGCTTGTTGAAAGAACTGTCTGTTTATCCTGGCGTGATGGTTTATCCCAGCCAGGCGAATATGTTTTTGATCCGTTTCCATGGCGACGAACAGGCGGCAACCCGCGTGTTTGAGGCTTTGCGCAGCAAACATGTTCTGGTCAAGAACGTTTCTAAAATGCATCCTGTGCTTCACCACTGTTTGCGAATCACCGTGGGCACCTCGTCTGAAAACGACCAATTTCTCTTGGCACTCAAAGAAGTGCTGGCCTGAAGCTTTAACGAAAACCACACACCCATGACACAACGCATAGCCGAAGTACACCGCGATACCAAGGAAACCCAAATTCAAGTGCGGGTCAACTTGGATGGCACGGGCCAGTCCGACTTGTCCACCGGCATCGGTTTTTTTGACCACATGCTGGACCAAATTGCCCGTCACGGATTGATCGACCTCAGTATCAAAGCCACTGGCGACTTGCATATCGACGGACACCACACCGTGGAAGACGTGGGCATCACTTTGGGACAAGCAGTCGCGCAAGCGGTGGGCGACAAAAAAGGCATTCGCCGTTATGGCCATGCGTATGTGCCTCTAGACGAAGCGCTCAGCCGCGTGGTGGTCGATTTCTCCGGCCGCCCCGGGCTGGAAATGCATGTGCCTTTCAAGAGCGGCATGATTGGTCACTTTGATTCCCAATTGGCCTTTGAGTTCTTCCAAGGCTTTGTGAACCACGCATTCGTTACTTTGCATATCGACAATTTGCGCGGCGAAAACGCCCACCACCAAGCCGAGACGGTGTTCAAAGCCTTCGGGCGCGCATTGCGTGCGGCCACTGAACTCGATCCGCGATCTGCGGGCATGATTCCTTCTACCAAAGGCTCGCTCTAAGCTTTTATCTCTATGGCAAGCGTCGCGGTCATTGATTACGGCATGGGCAATTTGCGCTCGGTGGCGCAAGCTGTCATCGCGGCAGCGCACGGTAGCGGCGTTGATGTTGTCATCACCTCCGACCCGGCGCAGGTGCGAAAAGCTGAACGCGTGGTGTTGCCGGGCCAAGGCGCGATGCGCGACTGCATGCGTGAGTTGCACGACAGCGGCTTGATGCCCGAAGTGCTGCACGCAGCGGCCCACAAACCGCTGTTTGGCGTGTGTGTCGGCATGCAAATGCTGCTCGACCACAGCGCCGAAGGTGACGTGGGCGGTACAGCCTGCTTGGGTTTGATTCCCGGTGAAGTGGTGAAGTTCGACCTCGCCGGGCAATTACAGCCTGATGGCAGCCGCTTCAAAGTGCCGCAAATGGGTTGGAACCAAGTGCGCCAAACAAGCCAGCACCCACTATGGGCAGGCGTGCCGGACAACAGTTATTTCTACTTTGTACACAGTTTTTACGCCAAGCCGTTAGATGTGCGCCACACCGTTGGGGTAAGCGATTACGGCCAGCTCTTTACCTCGGCGCTTTCAAGGGATAATATTTTTGCAACCCAGTTTCACCCTGAAAAAAGCGCTGA
>CAMDSU010000078.1 GCA_945907335.1 Bordetella parapertussis
GGTCGTCTGGCTAAACGCGCACTGGCTGCATGTTTGCCGACCAAAGAAGAATTCCCTTACACCATGCGTGTGGTGTCTGAAATCACCGAATCCAACGGTTCATCTTCCATGGCTTCTGTGTGCGGCGGTTGTTTGTCGCTGATGGACGCCGGTGTGCCCATGAAAGCGCACGTGGCCGGTATCGCCATGGGCCTGATCAAAGACGGCAACCGTTTTGCCGTGCTGACCGACATTCTGGGTGACGAAGATCACTTGGGCGACATGGATTTCAAAGTGGCCGGCACCACCAACGGCATCACCGCTTTGCAAATGGACATCAAAATTCAAGGCATCACGCAAGAGATCATGCAAGTCGCTTTGGCCCAAGCCAAAGAAGCTCGCATGCACATTCTGGGCAAGATGCAAGACGCCATGGGCGAAGCCAAAACCGAGGTCAGCAACTTCGCGCCCAAGCTCTACACCATGAAGATCAACCCCGAGAAAATCCGCGACGTGATCGGTAAAGGCGGCGCAGTCATTCGTGCGTTGACCGAAGAAACCGGTTGCCAGATCAATATCGAAGAAGACGGCACCATCACCATTGCCGCCACCGACGGCGCCAAAGCTGATGAAGCCAAACGCCGCATTCAGGAAATTACGGCTGAAGTGGAAATCGGCAAGGTCTACGAAGGCCCGATCACCAAGATTCTTGACTTCGGTGCTCTGGTCAATTTGCTGCCCGGTAAAGACGGTTTGCTGCATATCAGCCAGATCAGCCACGAGCGCATCGCCAAAGTTACCGACGTGCTGGCCGAAGGCCAAATCGTTCGCGTGAAAGTGTTGGAGACCGACGAAAAAGGCCGCATCAAGCTGTCCATGAAGGCATTGCTTGATCGCCCCGAAGCGCCAGCGCATCACGAAGAGCAACCTCACCAAGAGTGATACACGGATGAACGGCAAACTCATCGTCGGTAACTGGAAAATGAATGGCAGCCTGGCTGCCAATCAGGATCTGGTGCGCGCGGTGATTGCCGGTTTGTCTGGTGCCTCTTGCAAAGCGGCTGTTTGTGCGCCTGCGCTTTACCTGCCGCAATTGCAGCAACTCGCAGCAGGCTCATCCCTGTTGTGGGGCGCGCAAGATGTGTCAGCACACGAGCAAGGTGCCTATACGGGCGAGTTGTCTGCCGCTATGTTGCGCGAGTTCGGTGTTCGCTTTGCCATCGTCGGTCACTCTGAGCGTCGTCAATACCACGGCGAAACCGATGCTGTGGTGGCTACCAAAGCGCAGCGCGCATTGGCCGCAGGTATCACGCCAATCGTTTGTGTCGGCGAGACGCTGGCCGAGCGCGAAGCAGGTCACACGGAAGAAGTGGTCAAACGCCAACTTGCCGCTGTCATCCATACCAACGGTCATTGCATCAGTGAAATTGTGGTGGCTTATGAGCCTGTGTGGGCCATCGGCACCGGCAAAACCGCCAGTCCCGAGCAAGCGCAGCAAGTTCATGCCTTGTTACGAGCGCAATTGGGCGCAGCCAGTTCCCATCCAGAGCGCATTGCTTTGCTGTACGGCGGCAGTATGAATGCCGCCAACGCCGCCAGCTTGCTGGCACAAAAAGACATTGACGGTGGTTTGATTGGTGGCGCTTCTTTGAAGGCTGCTGACTTTCTCACCATCGTTGCTGCTGCATCACCATGACATATCCGGAGTTCACATGAGTACGCTACTAAATCTTCTGCTGCTAGTACAAATTTTGACTGCACTTGGCATGATCGGACTTATTCTTGTCCAACACGGCAAAGGTGCTGATATGGGCGCAGCGTTTGGCAGCGGCAATTCGGGCAGCTTGTTTGGTGCCACTGGCGGAGCCAACTTTTTGTCACGCACCACAGGTGCGTTGGCGGCCATATTTTTTGTTTGCACTTTGGTGTTGGCTTATTTTGGCAATCTGCGTCCCACAGATTCGGGCAGTTTGCTCGAACGCACATCGCTGCCAGTGACTGCCCCGCCAAGCGCCGGAGACAATATCCCGGGTTCAACCCCAGCACCAGCTTCAACTGCTGTTCCTGCCGCAGCAGATAAGTCAGTGCCAGCGCCGGTGGCCCCTGCGCCTGTCTCTACCCCTGCCTCTCAAATTCCATCGAAGTAAACAACGAGGGTTTTCATTGTTTTCAAGGGGACAGCCGATTAATTAAGGTTAAGATGCAAAGGCTTTTTTGCTTGCATGTGCATTGGTAAAAAAGCAGACATTGCCGTCGTGGTGAAATTGGTAGACACGCTATCTTGAGGGGGTAGTGGCGAAAGCTGTGCGAGTTCGAGTCTCGCCGACGGCACCATCACAAACCGCTGTCATCGTCTTGTCAGAACAATGTCCGAAGCTAACCCTGTACATGATTTGTAAACAAAGTTTTATATGAACCTAGAACAGTACCTGCCCGTTCTTTTATTCATACTTGTTGGTTTGCTGGTTGGAGTTGCACCGCAACTGATTGGTGCGTTTTTAGGCCCCCACAAACCTGACGCGGCCAAAAACTCGCCTTATGAATGCGGTTTTGAAGCTTTTGAAGACGCCCGCATGAAATTTGACGTGCGCTATTACTTGGTAGCCATCCTGTTTATTTTGTTTGACCTCGAAATTGCTTTTTTGTTTCCCTGGGCGGTGTCGCTCAAGGAAATTGGTTTGACCGGCTTTATTGCCATGATGATTTTTCTTGCCATTCTGGTCGTGGGCTTTGTCTACGAATGGAAAAAAGGAGCCCTTGACTGGGAATGACACATGTCACTTGAAGGTGTTTTCAAAGAAGGTTTTATCACCACCTCGTATGACTCTGTGGTGAATTGGGCCAAAACTGGTTCGCTTTGGCCCATGACTTTCGGGCTAGCGTGTTGCGCCGTTGAAATGATGCATGCGGGTGCTGCCCGCTACGACATAGACCGATTCGGCATGTTGTTTCGTCCCAGCCCTCGGCAATCTGATTTGATGATCGTTGCTGGAACCTTGTGCAACAAAATGGCGCCTGCACTGCGCAAAGTTTACGACCAGATGTCTGAGCCGCGTTGGGTGCTGTCCATGGGTTCATGCGCAAACGGCGGTGGTTATTACCACTACAGCTATTCAGTAGTACGTGGCTGTGACCGCATTGTTCCTGTCGACGTTTATGTGCCTGGTTGCCCTCCCACAGCAGAAGCTTTGCTGTATGGCATCTTGCAGTTGCAATCCAAAATTCGCCGCGAAAATACCATCGCTCGCTGACACTGTTTATGAGCATCACTGTTTCGATTGACACACTCCAAACTGCACTCAAGCACGTATTGGGAGCGCAGATTCAAGATCTTCAATTGGCCTTGGGCGAATTGACTTTGACAGTCAAAGAAAATGATTATTTGTCTGTGGCATTGACGCTGAGAGATCACCCCGATTTGGCATTTGAGCAGATGCTCGATTTGTGTGGCATGGATTACTCAGCCTACAAAGATGGCGCTGATTCCAAGTACACCAATGCCCCGCGATATGCAGTGGTGTTGCATTTGCTTTCATTGACCCACAACTGGCGTGTGCGCCTGCGTGTACATGCCACGGATGACGATATGCCGCAATTGGACTCGGTCACTGGCATTTGGAACGCAGCCAATTGGTTTGAGCGTGAAGCCTTCGATTTGTTTGGCGTTCACTTCAAAGACCATGTGGACTTGCGCCGCTTATTGACAGACTATGGTTTTATTGGCCATCCATTCCGCAAAGACTTCCCCACTTCTGGCCACGTGGAGATGCGTTATGACGCAGAACAAAAACGTGTCATTTACCAACCCGTCACTATCGAGCCGCGAGAAATCACGCCACGCATCATCCGCGAAGACCATTACGGCGGGCTGAATTAAAACCATGGCTGATATTAAAAATTACACCTTGAACCTGGGTCCTCAGCATCCGGCGGCGCACGGCGTTTTGCGTCTGGTGCTCGAGTTGGACGGTGAAGTGGTGCAACGTGCAGACCCGCACATTGGCTTATTGCACCGTGCCACTGAAAAACTGGCTGAAAGCAAAACCTATATTCAATCTTTGCCTTATATGGACCGCTTGGACTATGTGTCCATGATGTGTAACGAGCACGCCTATTGCCTAGCAATAGAAAAACTCATGGGTCTAGAAGTGCCGGTGCGTGCGCAATACATACGCGTCATGTTCGCTGAAATCACGCGCATGCTCAACCATTTGTTGTGGTTGGGGGCGCATGGTTTTGATTGCGGCGCCATGAACATCCTGATTTATTGCTTCCGTGAACGTGAAGACTTGTACGACATGTACGAAGCGGTGTCGGGCGCTCGCATGCATGCGGCTTACTTTCGCCCTGGTGGTGTGTACCGTGATTTGCCTGACCACATGCCGCAATACCAGGTCAGCAAAATAAAAAATGCCCGCACTATCGCCCGCATGAACGAAAACCGTCAAGGCTCTTTGCTCGACTTCATCGACGACTTCACAAAGCGTTTTCCCAAATACGTTGACGAATATGAAACCTTGCTGACCGATAACCGCATCTGGAAACAACGCACGGTAGGCATTGGTGTGGTGACACCAGAGCGTGCGAAAAATCTGGGCTTCACCGGCCCGATGTTGCGCGGTTCTGGCATTGCCTGGGACTTGCGCAAGCAACAGCCGTATGACGTTTACGAGCAAATGGATTTTGATGTTCCTGTTGGCTCGACCGGCGACTGCTATGACCGTTATCTGGTGCGGGTTGCTGAAATGCGGCAATCTAACCGCATCATCAGCCAATGCGTGAAATGGCTGCGCGACAACCCCGGCCCTGTCATCACCGACAACCACAAAGTTGCACCACCCTCCCGTGAGTCTATGAAGACCAGCATGGAAGAATTGATCCACCATTTCAAATTATTTACCGAAGGTTTTCATGTGCCTGAGGGCGAGGCTTATGCCGCAGTGGAACACCCGAAAGGCGAGTTCGGCATTTACTTGGTCAGCGACGGCGCCAACAAACCTTACCGTTTAAAAATCCGTCCGCCCGGTTTCGCGCATCTGGCCGCCATGGACGAAATGACGCGCGGCCACATGATTTCTGACACCGTCGCCATCATCGGCACCATGGACATTGTGTTTGGGGAAATTGACCGATGAACACTGCAGTCGAACATTTTTCAGCCGAGACCATGCAGCGTTTTCAGCATGAGTTGAACAAATACCCTGACGACCAAAAACAGTCGGCGGTCATCGCCTGCCTTTCCATTCTTCAACAGGAAAACGGCTTTGTCACCCCTGAGCAGGAAAAAGCGCTGGCGGCGGTGCTTGCAATGCCTGTCATGGCCGTGCATGAAGTCTTTACTTTCTACAACATGTTTAACCAGCAACCGGTTGGACAATTCAAAATCAATGTGTGTACCAATTTGCCTTGCCAATTACGCGGCGGTCAAAAGGCGTTGGAACACCTTTGCAAAAAACTCAATATTGAAGTCGGACAAACCACAACTGACGGCAAATTCACTTTGCAGCCGGGTGAGTGCATGGGTGCTTGCGCTGATGCGCCGGTGCTGCTGGTCAATGACCGCAGCATGTGCAGTTTCATGAGCCACGACAAACTCGATCAACTGATTGACGGCCTGCAGCAGGCGGAGAAACAGCCATGAATGTGCAACAACTGCTGTCTCAGTTTCAGGCCAAAGGTCTGGAGTCTTGTTTCCATGGACGTCATATCAACCCGCAAATTTATGACGGTTTGAATGGCAGCAACTGGTCCTTGAATGACTATGTATCGCGCGGCGGTTACCAAGCCTTGCGCACCATACTCGGCTTGAATGGCGAAGCTGCGTGGACACAAGACCAGGTGATTGCCTGCCTCAAAGAATCCGGTTTGCGCGGTCGCGGCGGCGCAGGTTTTCCTACCGGTTTGAAGTGGAGTTTCATGCCGCGTCAGTTCGACGGCCAAAAATATTTGGTCTGCAATTCAGACGAAGGCGAGCCCGGCACATGCAAAGACCGAGATATTTTGGAATACAACCCACATACCGTGATTGAAGGCATGGCGATTGCCGCTTATGCCATGGGCATCAGCATCGGCTACAACTACATTCACGGCGAAATTTTCCAGACCTACGAACGCTTTGAAGCCGCTTTGGCACAAGCGCGTGCGGCAGGTTTTCTGGGGCAGCGCATACAAGGCAGTGACTTCAATTTTCAACTGCATGCAGCCCACGGTTTCGGCGCCTACATTTGTGGTGAAGAAACTGCTTTGCTCGAATCGCTGGAGGGCAAAAAAGGCCAACCGCGTTTCAAGCCGCCGTTTCCCGCCAGCTTTGGCGTGTACGGCAAACCGACCACCATCAATAACACCGAAACATTCGCGGCCGTGCCGTGGATCATTCGCAATGGCGGCGCTGCATACCTGGCTTGCGGTAAGCCTAACAACGGCGGCACCAAGATTTTTTCTGTCAGTGGTGACGTCGCATTGCCTGGCAATTACGAAGTCCCTATGGGCACACCGTTTTCCAAGTTGCTCGAACTCGCCGGCGGCGTGCAGGGTGGGGCGTTGAAGGCAGTGATTCCCGGCGGTTCATCCGCACCGGTCTTGCCTGCATCCATCATGATGGACATCACCATGGACTACGATGCGATTGCCAAGGCCGGGTCCATGCTCGGGTCGGGCGCGGTCATCGTGCTCAACGACACACGTTGCATGGTCAAGAGCTTGCAACGCCTATCAGCGTTTTACATGCACGAATCCTGCGGACAGTGCACACCGTGTCGTGAAGGCACCGGTTGGTTGTCGCGCATGGTTGACCGCATTGAGCAAGGTCACGGCAAACCGTCTGACATGGAGTTGCTCGATAGCGTGGCTGAAAACATCATGGGACGCACCATTTGTGCATTAGGCGATGCGGCAGCCATGCCAGTGCGCGGCATGCTCAAACATTTCCGCGCCGAATTCGAACACCACATCACGCACAAGACCTGTTTGGTCTCGTCGCAGGCACACGCGAGCCATCACCATGATTGAATTACAAATCGACGGCAAGTCCGTGCAAGTGGCTGAAGGCAGCGTGGTCATCCAAGCGGCTGAACAGGCGGGCACGTTTATTCCGCATTTCTGTTACCACCGCAAACTCAGCATTGCAGCCAACTGCCGCATGTGTTTGGTTGATATTGAAAAAGCACCCAAACCCATGCCAGCCTGTGCCACGCCGGTGACCCAAGGCATGGTGGTGCACACCAAGTCAGAGCGTGCTATCAAAGCCCAAAAATCGGTGATGGAATTTTTGCTCATCAACCATCCGCTGGATTGCCCCATTTGCGATCAGGGCGGCGAATGCCAGTTGCAAGACTTGGCCGTCGGTTATGGCGGCAGTGCCTCGCGCTACAAAGAAGAGAAGCGCGTGGTGTTCCATAAAGACGTGGGCCCCTTGGTCAGCATGGAAGAAATGAGCCGCTGCATCCATTGCACACGTTGCGTGCGTTTTGGCCAAGAGATTGCAGGAAGCATGGAACTCGGCATGTCGCAACGCGGTGAGCATTCTGAAATTGAAGCGTTTGTCGGTGAAACGGTTGATTCCGAGTTATCCGGCAACATGATCGATATTTGCCCGGTTGGCGCATTGACTAGCAAGCCGTTTCGCTACCAAGCCCGCACGTGGGAACTGAGCCGTCGCAAATCCATCAGCCCACACGATGCCACCGGTGCTAACTTGATTGTGCAGGTGAAAAACAACCGCGTCATGCGTGTCGTGCCTTTAGAAAATGAAGACGTTAACGAATGCTGGATCGCTGACCGCGACCGCTTCAGTTATGAGTCGCTCAACAGTGAAGAGCGCTTGACGCAGCCCATGCTCAAGCAAAACGGCGAATGGATCACCGTTGATTGGTCCACAGCGCTTGAATATGTGGCCAATGGCGTTCA
>CAMDSU010000079.1 GCA_945907335.1 Bordetella parapertussis
CGGTCATCATGCAACGCCTGATGTTGATTTTTTGGGAATACACCGGTGGCGAAGAAGGCATACATGACATCACGCCACTCATCGTCAATCCCTTGCATTACTACTGGTTTGTGCTGGCAGTATTGGGCGGTATCACGCTGCTGCTGTCATGGATGGCGCGCTCGCGCTGGGGCTTGATACTGCGCGCCATTCGCGGCGACGAAGCCACATGCCTGGCAGCTGGCCTGCCCATCACCACCTACAAAATCATGTCTTTGGTCATCAGCGCGGCCTTCGCCGGTTTAGGCGGCGCACTGTATGCGCATTACCAGTTACAGGTCAGTCCACAGTTGTTTGCCGTGGTCACCTCTATCACCATCATCACCATGGTGTATGTAGGCGGCATGGGCACCATCTTCGGGGCGGTGGGCGGCGCGCTGCTGCTGACCGTCATGACCGAGGGTTTGCGCAATTTCGGCGAATGGCGTTTGATGGTTTACAGCCTGCTGTTGATCTTCATTTTGTTTTTCCTGCCCAATGGCATCGTTGCGCCTATCTGGCAAAAGATACGCAATCTGGGGCGTCCATCATGAGCGCGCTGCTGCAAGTCAAACAACTCAACAAGCACTTTGGCGGATTGCATGTGTTGAAAAATTTCAACATGGAATTGCACAAGGGAGAGATCGTCGGTATTCTCGGCCCCAACGGCGCGGGCAAGACCACGCTGTTCAATCTGCTCACCGGTTTTATACCCGCCGACTCGGGCGAGGTACTGCTGCGCGACCAGCCTATACGTCAGTTGAAAGCCAATGCGATTGTCGGTTTGGGCATGGCCCGCACCTTTCAGCTGTGCCGCCCGTTTGTCGGTTTGACCGTGCTGGAAAACGTGTTGGTCGGCAGCTTGGGGCCTCGTGTACAAACCCACGATCTGGGCGAACGCGCCATGCATTTGTTAGCGCAGGTCGGTCTGGCAGACAAAGCTCAGCAGGCTTCTGAGTTGCTGTCTTATGGAGATTTGCGGCGTTTGGAAATTGCGCGCGCACTCGCCACCGAGCCCGAGTTGCTGCTGCTGGACGAACCATTTGCAGGTTTGGGTTCATCCGAAATTGAAGCCTTGTCGGTGCTGATACGCCAACTGCACAGCGAACAACATCTCACCATTTTGTTGATTGAACACAAGCTGCGCGAGTTCATGCAATTGGTGTCACGAGTTGTGGCCATCGATTTCGGCGAAATCATCGCAGAAGGCTCGCCCGCTGATATCGTCAAACACCCGCGCGTCATCGAAGCCTATATTGGCAAACAAAACCCGTTGAACTTGGACAACCATGCTTGAACTGGACCAACTCAGCGCCTCTTACGGCAAAGCCATGGCTTTGGAGAGCATCAGCCTGCGCGTGTTGCCCGGCGAACTCGTGGCTGTGCTCGGGCCCAACGGCGCGGGCAAATCCACACTGCTCAAAGCCATCTCGCGCGCCATCGACGCGCAAGGCGGATTGACATTTGAAGGCCAATCGCTGCACAACGTGGCCACTGAAAAAGTGGTGGGCCTGGGCATTTGCCATTGCCCTGAAGGACGCCGCCTGTTCCCCGAACTTAGCGTATTGAAAAACCTGCAACTCGGCGCCTACCTGCGTCACGACAAAGCCGCCGTCGCCGCCGACCTGAACAAGGTCTACCAGTTGTTTCCCATTCTGCAAGAGCGTGGCAGCCAAATGGTCAGCACTTTGTCAGGTGGTCAACAGCAAATGGTCGCCATCGGCCGTGCGCTCATGGGTGCGCCCAAATTGCTGCTGCTGGACGAACCCTCAGTCGGCATTGCGCACCGCTTGAAGATGGAAATTTTCAGCGCCATACGCCGTATCCGCGACAGCGGTGTAGCCATTCTGATGGCTGAGCAAGACGCGCAATCAGCGCTGCAAATCGCTGACCGTGCCTATATCCTGGAGCACGGCCATGTCGCGCAAGAAGGACTGGCGGCGGATCTGGCTAAGGACGACCATGTAAGGCAGATTTATTTGGGCTTGGCTTGAGCCTGCTTTATGGACAGCGGTGGTGAAGTTGTTTCGGTTGAACCGACACACCCTAGATTCCTGAATGACTATCTAATGAAGCAGACCTTTTCGAAGTTTGATGACCGTCATCCAATAATTTATTGGATTGCAACTGCCAACCACGATTTTGTAATTCCAAGCCAAAGTGTTGCGCTGTATATAAATTGCTGCTTTGAAGTGCAGAACCAATTTTGTTGAGACAGGGGTCTCCAGAGATGCTTGGGTCGAAGTTAATCAGTGCAGTGAATGCCAGACGTGCAGCATCTAACTCTCCCGCTTTCAAGCTTTGAAGCAAAGCCTGTAATTTTTGACGACGACGCTGTTGCTTGTCACCTTGTGGCGAATTATTGCCACCCCAATGCTTGCCATTGGCGTCAATTCGAAGCGCAAATGAAGTATCCATGACACTTACTCCTTCCGATCAATTTGGTCTGTTCCGCTACACCTCTGCTTTTATTAATTATTTAAGTTTCAAAATGAGTGATTGGTTGTCTCGTTTGACCTGATTTGAAAGGTTCAATAAAAATTGAATGTCAAGAGATCAACCAATCAATGTATATCAAGCATAAACAATGCCAGCTTTATGCAATATGACGAGCGATAGGCCTCACAAATTCGATCGTTACAATTTCAGTATTAGTAGCTTCATCTTTGGAAGTCCCTAGTCCAACTGGCAGACTGTTTGTAAATCACCGCGCCTTTGAAGAGATCGTCATAGCAAACTTGGGTATATATGCCCAGTGCAGTGAATTCACCTTAATGACCTACTGGCAACCACCACTAGGAGCTGCCATGGTAAATCTCACACATCGCAACTCACAAAAAAGTCCGACTGAATTTAATCAATCGGGCCGGACCGTCACCACAAGAGGATGACCGTAGCTGCTACCAAGCATAAGGGAATAATGTTGCGCCTGCACTAAGCGTAAGAATACGCTTCATGAAAAGGGCTTTCGCCCATACTGGTGAGAGATCTATAACAAAATCTTCTAAATTTAGACCTACAACGGTTTTTCAATTGCCTTCACCATAGCTTCAGATTTAATTTGAAAATAATCGTAAGCAGCTTGAGAAATAAAGAGATATTTTGTTCTGTGATTTTTGCCAACGCTTTTAACTTCAATCATTCCAGCTTCACGCAATTCAACTAATTTTCGATGTAAATTCGATGGACTGCCAAGTGCTTGGATTGTCATTGCTTGATTGACATTCATTGGTTTTTCTTCATACTCTTTGACCGCAATCCTATTCAGTAAAAGGATTGCCGTTGAACTCAATACTTCTTGTTTGCTCTGATGAATTGCATCTGAAGAAACAAATTGAAGATATCTAAAATAAATATTTTTCATATTAAAGACTTTCTTTAAAAAAATATCAAATTTCAATAATTAAAACTAGCATTACTAACTAACTACCACTTCAATTTTTCAGCATCGTTAATTTCTTCTGTGGGTTCGACATTTGTGTTTAATGTCTGATTTGACGATGACAAATTTGCTACTCGTATGGGTAAATCAGACAAGAATTCCGACCAGTACTTTCTTGCGACAAGGATTCTTTTATCGACTATTTCGGATTGTTTTTCGAAGGTCATTATTTTCCCTTTTTTATATATTTAATCAATACGAATAACTTAAATTTCAAGCGAACAGTTCGAGCACGAAATACCCAACTCCACTTTCAATAATGAATATATCTATTTTGTCCGTGACAAAATAGATGGGACAAGTGTTTATTTAACTGTTACCGTGAATAATCATGCGTACAAACCCACTTTTTACTCCATCGGAAATCGAGCGTGAAACGGGGTTTGGGAAAGATCAATTACGAAAGTGGCGTCAGAGATTTGGGTTTCCTCCAAGGGAATTAAACCTTGATGGTCAATCAATCTACTCACTCAACACTATCAATCAGCTTCATCTCATTAAGCGCTTACTTGAAGCTGGATTTCGGCCAGCTCAAGTTGTTGGCAAGACAGTATTGGAACTCGAAAAATTAAAATCAGAACTTGGCATGAATATTCAAAGTTCAATACCTAATGAAACAACTATTAAATTAATTGAGCATATCAAGATTTCTGACATGAAAGGATTTGTAGCACTTTTAAAGAAGAAGAGACGCACACAGACAATGCTCAATTTTGTTAAAAGCACAATAGCCCCTCTGATGATCAGTATTGGTGATGCTTGGAATAGGGACGAAATCGACATTCACCATGAACACCTTTGCACTGCTTATATAGAACGCTATTTGCAGGCAGAGATTCTCAGTTTTTTACCTAAGAAAGGTTTACCAGTTATATTATTTTCGCTGCCACCTGGAGAACATCATTTGCTTGGCTTGTTGATGGCTGAGGCTGTGTTGGCTGAGCAGGGAGCAGTTACGATCAATATTGGATCCGATATCCCCCTGAATAATCTAAAGCTAGCCGCTATTTCATGCAAAGCTGAAGTCGTAGCACTTTCCTTCAGTTTTGCACATCCTAGTCGCGATATTTTGCCGACTCTTTTACATTTTAGGCGCTTGCTTCCGCACCATATTCAGTTATGGGTAGGCGGCGCTGGCATTTCTGTAGTTAGAAAGAGGCCTAAGGGTGTGAAAATGATCTATGATTTCAATGAGGCAGTTATTGCCCTTAATGAATTTTCTTTTCAATAGTCAATTTTGCAGGCTATGATCGAAATTTGAATTTCTTGCGTTGCTTTAGGTAACTCATGCCTATGATTATTTTCTAAAAGCATATTATGGATATGAGTTTTATTCTGCAAACTCTCATAGATAAATTAGGACAACTGCTCTAAATGCTTAAGGTTAGACTGATAGCTGTGTGTGTGAAGAATGTAATACAGCGAAAGTAAAGCTATGCGAAAAAAGTTGGTCTTATCGAGCTTATTCTTGCTGTGTTTTTCAGCCTCAGCAGAATGGAAATTTTTGTTTACGACCCAAATTGAACCCTGGCGACCAGGATCAAAGGGCATGAAGGTAGACCACTACATTGGCGAATATTCAATCAATGCAGAAAGCCCTTACATAGAAATTGAAGTTTTACAAAACTTTACAACAATGGAATCGGGAACTGGCCCCAAAAGAAATTGGTCAGTTGTAAAGCAAGAAAAATTAAACTGTACGCAAGAAAATTTCAGTACCTTGTCCTTTGTTGTTTTTTCGAATTTGAATGGCTTGGGAGAAGTTTTGGAAAGCTTTACGCAAACACAGATCAAATGGAAAAAAATAGACTCTGATGAGGCTATCGTTGAGCTTCATAGGATTGTCTGCAGCAACATAGCAAGTCGATAAAAGCAACTTTTTAATGCAAAGTTTTTGTTTGAACCCAGTAAGGACTAATTACTTTTCTTTTGAACTAGATCGCCAACAGGCGTCCCATTCTGATCAAATCCGTATGGCATGTCTTTCGCGCTGCTTCCATCGCAGGCAGCTGCCATATTTCGCTTAGCGTTGTTGCAAGCAATATTGGCTGTGGTGAAAATTTCGTCTTTAGTGGGGTCACCCTTTTTGCTGCAGTAGTGGTCATATTGCATTTTTGTTTGCTCACAAGTACCGCCCCGAGTATCTTTATTTTGGGCTTGAGCGGTCACTAAAACTGAGCTGAGTAAAGTCAAAATAACTATTGATTTCATTTTTTTTCCTTAAAGATGGATCAGACCAACAGAGCAAAAACAAAAATAATTCCAACTTAAATGCCACTATAAACACTAACGACTGCCAAGTCACCTTTTTTCTTTTAGCCCATCATTTCGTTAGAATACACCTTATGCCCAAGCGCCACAAGTAAACTTTTTCCATTTTCAATGGTCGACCTCAATCACCACATTGCCTATGGTTTGACCCGCCTCGACAGTCTGGTGCGCTTCAGCAGTTTGCTGCAGCGAAAAGGTCGCCCCAATGGTGTGCTTGAGTTGTTTGTTTGCAAGCATCCTGTTCAAAATTTGTACACACGGTTCGCGCTGTTGAACCGGCAGGTCATAGACCAAGAAAAAACTCATGCTGATAGAGTTAAAGAGCAAGGGCCTGAACATCACAGGCACTTCGGATGGAAGATTGGACCCATAACAAATCAAGTGGCCGTGGGGGCGCAAAATTCCTTGAGCCACCCATGAAATGGTGGTTGAAAAATCCATGTCAATGATGGTGTCAACGCCTTTTCCGTGTGTCAGGTCTTTGACTTGCGCCACGACATCGTCGGTTTTGTAAAACAAACAGTTATCCGCCCCAGCCAGTATGTCAAGAGATGAATCAACAAAAATTGCCAGCGATGGACTTCGCTACAAATCAAAAGAGTCTGGCTCCCCTTTTGGCGGCTCAGGTTCAATGGGCACCATGAGTTGCTATAAGTGTGGATTGCATAAACCGCGTTCATTGGGCTCATTCCGAAAGCTAGCTGGACAAAATATGTTTTGCTGCAGCGATTGCAATCACCCCAAATGACTTACACCAGTAAATTTCTTGCACCGAGATTTTTCACCGTCCTTATGTTGATAGTGCTCTGTATGAGTTCTGCATTTAGCCAAAGAATGTATGGCAGCAGTGGTCGTCAAATTGGTAGAGCAGAAGGTTTGCGACGAATGCAACTCATCATTTACTTTTATTTCTTTAAGTAGCCGAAATACTTTTGCCAATCTAAGCAGAAAAATCAATTCATGGTGTTCCTATATGACTGACCAAAGGATCATACGTTTTAGAGTTTAGATGGGCATCACTGACCGATACATGCCATAAAAGTTGCCCGCCCCGACTTTGTAATCCCAAGCCAAAGTTCTGGGCATCAGGTAACACTGTTTTTAGTTTAGTAGCTAGGGTAAAGCCTAGTTACTGGGGCAGTACATACCCTAAGAGTAAAAAATCTAAAAGTCTAAATAAGTCATATAGTTTTAAAAAGTAATATTTCATAAGACAAATCGACAAAAAATTCAAATACCTTAAAAGTTTCTCCTATGCGCAAGGTAGCGTTCTACACCATACTAGATGACTGTTTTTCAAACAGAACCATAGGAGACTTTTGATGATTCCACCGCGTTTTGAATACCACGCGCCCAAAACCGTCGGTGAGGCAGTTGCCTTGCTCGGCCAATGGGGCTCCGAGGCCAAGTTGCTGGCTGGCGGCCACAGTTTGCTTCCCATGATGAAGCTTCGTTTTGCTCAGCCCGAACATTTGATCGACATTAACCGCATCCCCGAACTCAGGGGCATCCGCGAAGAGGGTGGCACGATCGTGATCGGCGCTATGACGGTTGAAAACGAGTTGATCAGCTCGCCCATTTTGCAAGCCAAAGTGCCGTTGTTATGCGAAGCTGCCAAGCTGATTGCAGACCCACAGGTGCGCAACCGCGGCACCATCGGCGGCGACATTGCTCACGGCGACCCAGGCAACGATCACCCTGCGCTGTCCCTGGTCATCGAAGCCTCGTTTGTGATCGAAGGCCCGAAGGGTCGCCGCACCGTGGCCGCCGATGGCTTTTTTCTGGGCACCTACATGACCCAGCTCGAAGAAAACGAGGTCATGTGCGAAATCCGAGTACCCGCTTTTGCGCACGGCACAGGCTACGCCTACGAAAAACTCAAACGCAAAACCGGCGACTGGGCAACCGCCGGTTGCGCCGTGGTCATTCGCAAAAACGGCGACCAAGTCAGCCATGTGCGTATTGGCCTGACCAATGTCGCCCCCACTGCACTGCGCGCTGAAAAAGCCGAAGCGGCTTTGCTGAACAAGCCTTTCAACGCGGCCAACGTCCAAGCCGCTGCGGCTGCAGCCATATCCATTTGTAA
>CAMDSU010000080.1 GCA_945907335.1 Bordetella parapertussis
AATTGACGCAACACACGCCAATCACCAGGTGCCGTCATCACCAGTTGGCGGGGTTGGTGCTGGCCAATAGCTCGGTCAAGCTCGCCTGCCAAGCTGCCGGTGTTGCCCAGATCATCAATGTGGCTGTAGAGCACAGGCCAATGTTTGTCTCGCAAGCTTTGCGCAAAATGCCGCATGGCACTCAAAAACAGCGTGGTTCTTTGTTTGGCAGAGGGCACATGGGTAGATTCCTCATCGACCTCGGCCATCCAAATTGCGTCTTGGGCGGGGTCGAAACCCGCCAATGCCGTCGATTGTTCGTTCAGTTGGTCACCCAACACCAGCACAAGATTTCTAGTCACAAGATGCATGGCTGTGTGATGCAGGTGTGCTTACTGTTCTAGAAAGCGTTGTGCATCCAGCGCGGCCATGCAACCTGTGCCCGCGCTGGTGATGGCTTGGCGGTAGACATGGTCTTGTACATCCCCCGCCGCGAAAACGCCGGGCACACTGGTTTGTGTCGCCATGCCTTGCAAACCGCTTTGCGTGACGATGTAGCCGTCTTTCATGGTCAATTGGCCTTCAAAAATTTGGGTGTTGGGTTGGTGACCGATCGCAATAAAACAGCCGTGCACCGCCAACTCGCGAGAACTGTTGTCTTGTATGTTTTTGAGGCGCACACCGGTGACGCCAGAGACGTCGCCCAGTACTTCGTCGAGCACACTGTGGAGTTCGAGCACGATTTTGCCTGCCTTGACCTTGTCCATCAGTTTGTCGATCATGATGGCTTCAGCTTTGAATTTGTCACGGCGGTGAATCAGATGCACCTTGCTGGCGATGTTGGACAAATACAAGGCTTCTTCCACGGCCGTATTGCCGCCACCAACCACGCAACAGACCTTGTCGCGGTAGAAAAAACCGTCGCAGGTCGCGCAACCCGACACGCCTTTTCCCATGAATTGTTGTTCTGTCGGTAGCCCCAAATATTTGGCCGATGCGCCGGTGGCAATGATCAGCGCGTCACAGGTATAGGTGCCGCTGTCGCCAGTCAAAGTGAAGGGGCGTTGGCTGAAATCGACCTTGTTGATATGGTCAAAAATGATGTTGGTGTTGAAACGCTCAGCGTGTTCTTGAAACCTTTGCATCAAGTCTGGGCCTTGCACGCCATGCACATCGGCTGGCCAGTTGTCCACCTCGGTGGTGGTCATCAGTTGACCACCTTGGGCCATGCCGGTGATCAAGGTAGGTTTTAAATTGGCGCGTGCCGCGTAAACGGCAGCGCTGTAACCGGCGGGGCCGGAGCCCAAAATAAGAACTTTACTGTGTGCTGAGGAGGTCATGGTGTACTTCACAAAAAAATCAGGCGCAAAAACGCGCCTCTAAGGGGCTGATTTTAGGCTTGTGCGCCGCCCGAGGCTTTGGCGCGCCTGTTAAGCTTATGCTTGGCAATGACTTACTCACTAAATACGCTCAACAACTCCAAGGACACTGCACCTGCAGTCACCGGATGGCAACGGTTTTTGCAGGAAATTGCATTGTCATTGGGCTTCGTTTTCCTGCTGTTTTGGCTGGTGGCCTTGCTCAGCCATTCACCGCAAGATGCCGCTTGGACGACCTCAGGCTCAGGTGCCGTTGTGCACAACTGGGGCGGACGCATCGGCGCAGCGATCAGCGACTTGGGCTTTTTCATTGCCGGTTATTCCATGGTTTGGTGTTATGTGGCCGCGATGATTGCTTGGTTAAAAGCGTTGGCCGCACGCTTGCGCAGCGTTGACAGCCCCGTGGCAGAGCCACATATCTGGCGACTGAGCCGCTGGGCATTTTGGAGCGGCTTGGTGTTGCTGATGTTGTCAAGCACGGGCTTGGAGTACACCCGGCTTTACCGTTTCGAAGCGCTTTTGCCTGGCCACCATGCCGGTGGCATTCTGGGTTTTTTGATAGGCGCCACAGCCTCGAAATGGTTGGGCTTTAATGGATCTGCGCTGGTGTTCATCGTGTTCATGCTGGTGGGTTTGTCGTGGACATTTGGTTTTTCATGGGTGCAACTGTCTGAAAACATGGGCGCGCGTATTGACCAAGCCTTGGCCAACTGGCGCGAACGCCGTGAAATGGCCGAAGACTTGGCCTTGGGCCAGGCAGCGGCCAAAGAGCGCGAGCAAGACTTGTTCACAGACTTCGCTGAGTCGCCACAACTGGCAACACATGCGGTGCGAATCGTTGTTGAGCCAGAACCCATGGGGGCGCCCAAAAGTGAGCGAATGGCCCGAGAAAGGCAAAAACCACTTTTCAACGATATGCCGGATTCGCGCTTGCCGCAAGTGGATTTGTTAGACGATTCACAGGCCAAGCATGATCCTGTAGATGCCGAGACCATCGAATTCACAAGCCGCTTGATCGAGAAAAAACTGCGCGACTTCGGGGTCGAGGTCAAGGTGCTCGCTGCTGCACCCGGACCGGTGGTGACGCGTTATGAAATTGAGCCTGCCACCGGCGTCAAAGGCTCGCAAATCGTTAACCTCGCCAAAGATTTGGCCCGCTCGCTCAGCATGGTGTCTATTCGCGTAGTGGAGACCATTCCAGGCAAAAACTTCATGGCACTGGAGCTGCCCAACGCCAAGCGCCAGTCGATACGGTTGAGTGAAATTTTGGGCTCAGAGGTCTACAACGAAGCCAAGTCCATGCTGACCATGGGACTGGGCAAAGACATTGGTGGTCATCCGGTCGTGGCTGACTTGGCCAAGATGCCCCATGTGTTGGTGGCCGGCACCACCGGTTCGGGCAAATCGGTAGGTATCAACGCCATGATTTTGAGCCTGCTTTACAAAGCCGAAGCGCGTGACGTGCGCTTATTGATGATCGACCCCAAAATGTTGGAGATGTCTGTCTATGAAGGCATTCCGCATTTGCTGGCCCCGGTGGTTACCGACATGCGCCAGGCGGCTCACGGTTTGAACTGGTGCGTCGGTGAAATGGAGCGGCGCTACAAATTGATGAGCAAACTGGGCGTTCGCAATTTGGCAGGCTATAACCACAAAATTGAAGAAGCGTTAGAGGCAGGCAACTCCATTCCGAATCCGTTCAGCCTCACGCCGGATGACCCTGAGCCGCTCGAGCGCTTGCCGCATATCGTGGTGGTCATTGATGAACTCGCCGATCTGATGATGGTGGTCGGTAAAAAGATTGAAGAGTTGATTGCCCGCTTGGCACAAAAAGCCCGTGCAGCTGGCATCCATTTGATATTGGCCACGCAACGCCCAAGTGTCGATGTGATCACCGGTTTGATCAAAGCCAATATTCCGACGCGCATTGCGTTCCAAGTCAGCAGCAAGATAGACAGTCGCACCATCCTCGACCAAATGGGTGCAGAAGCTTTATTGGGCATGGGCGACATGCTGTATTTGCCCAGCGGCACCGGTTTTCCGATTCGTGTGCATGGCGCGTTCGTCAGTGACGAAGAAGTGCACCGCGTGGTGAGTTATTTGAAAACCCAAGGTGAACCCAATTACATCCAAGGCTTGCTCGAAGGCGGCACGGTCGATGGCGACAACAGTGGCCCCGATTTGTTCGGCGACACGGCGAGCGAAAAAGACCCAATGTACGATCAAGCCGTAGAAGTGGTGTTGAAAAATCGCAAGGCCAGTATTTCTTTGGTGCAGCGGCATTTGAAAATTGGATACAACCGTGCGGCGCGCTTGGTGGAAGACATGGAAAAAGCTGGCATGGTCAGCGCCATGAGCAGCAACGGGCAGCGCGAAATTTTGGTGCCAACCCGGCAGGAATAATTCGCCGCTGCTGGCGCAGTGTGTCGATATCAACAAGCAAGCCTTAAGTCTCAGGACCGTTTATGAAGTTTTTTTATACGATCAGTTGCATGCCATCCATACAAAAAGTTTTTTTTAAATCTACGCTGCTGGCTTGCCTGTTTGGCAGCAGTGGCGCATTTGCCGACAGCGTGGACAGCCTGTCATTGTTTTTGAAATCAACGCGCAGCATGCGAGCCGATTTTGTGCAAACGGTGATTTCTCCTGCCAAAGAAAACCGTCTCGCTAAGAGCAAGACATCATCTGGCACATTTGCCTTTGTACGGCCATCGGTGTTTCGCTTTGATTACACCAAGCCATTCGTGCAAAACATCGTCGCAGATGGGCAGTATGTGTGGTTGTATGACGCAGATTTAAACCAGGTGACGCAACGCAACCAGTTGCAAGCCTTGGCCACCACACCGGCCTCGTTGATCGCCTCAGCCAGCGATGTGACCAGTCTGCAAAAAGAATTTGTGTTGCTCGCGCAACCCGATGTCGATGGCTTGCAATGGGTGGCTGCCACGCCGCTTTCAAGCGACAGCAGTTTGCAACGTGTGCGCATAGGCTTGCGAGTCAAAGGCGAAGTGGTTCAATTGGTGCAGTTGGATATCTTGGATGTGTTCGGCACCAGGTCGTTGATCAAATTTGAACGAACCGATGTCAACCCCAAGCAGTTGACACCGGCGCAATTCAAGTTTGTACCACCCAAGGGTGCGGATGTGATCAAACCTTGAGGTCATCTGGTGTCGCCTCTTACTGCGCCCAACCCCCATACACCGCTGGCTGAAAGATTGCGGCCACGAACACTGTCTGAAGTGGTCGGTCAGCAGCATATTTTGGGCGAAGGCAAGGCCTTGCGTGTGGCGTTTGAATCAGGACAGCCGCACAGCTGTTTGTTGTGGGGACCGCCTGGGGTCGGCAAGACCACTATTGCGCGCTTGATGGCAAGTGCTTTCGATGCCCAATTTATTTCTATCAGCGCTGTGCTCGGTGGCGTGAAGGAAATCCGCGAAGCGGTTGAGATGGCGCAGGCCTCGCGTGATTCGCTGGAGCCCAAACGCACGATTGTGTTTGTCGACGAGGTGCACCGTTTCAACAAAAGCCAGCAGGACGCGTTTTTGCCGCATGTGGAATCGGGCTTGTTCACTTTCATTGGTGCCACCACAGAAAATCCTTCGTTCGAAGTGAACTCGGCATTGCTCTCGCGGGCTGCGGTGTATGTTCTTCAGCCTTTGAGCGAGCTTGAACTTTCGCAAATCGTGGACAAAGCACTGTCTATCCAAGCAGTCCCCGCGTTGGAAGACGATGCATTGGCCCGATTGATGGCATATGCAGATGGGGATGCCCGGCGCTTGCTCAACACCTTAGAAACCTTGGCTGTTGCGGCGAAGCGTGAATCGATGACGCGCATCAGTGACAGCTGGTTAATGCAAGTGCTTGGCGAACGTATGCGGCGCTATGACAAAGGCGGCGATCAGTTCTATGACAGTATCAGTGCTTTGCATAAATCGGTGCGTGGCTCAGACCCGGATGCTGCCTTGTATTGGTTGGTACGCATGCTCGACGGTGGCGCAGAACCGAAATACATGGCACGGCGCATGATTCGCATGGCCGCAGAAGACATCGGCTTGGCTGACCCGCGTGCATTGCGCTTGGCGCTGGACGCTGCCGAGGTGTACGAGCGCTTGGGTTCGCCCGAAGGTGAATTGGCCTTGGCTGAGTGTGTGCTGTATTTGGCGATTGCGCCCAAATCGAATGCGGTCTACAAGGCGTACAACCATGTGCGCAAACTCATCAAGTCAGACGGCACACGCCCGGTGCCTATGCATTTGCGCAATGCACCGACACAGTTGATGAAAGACCTCGACCATGGCCGGGGCTACCGTTATGCGCACGATGAAGCAGACGCGTTTGCAGCAGGCGAGACTTATTGGCCCGACGGCATGATGCCACCCGTGTTGTATGAACCGGTGGAGCGCGGTTTGGAAATAAAAATTGCAGAAAAAATGCGCCTGCTGCGTGATAAAAACACGCAAGCCAAAAAAACTTAAAACTTGTCAGCTTCGCTGGTGAACGAATCTGCGAAAAACTCATCCGCAGGCAAACCGTGCTTCAGGTAATCACGCTGTGCTGATTCAATCACCACCGGTGCACCACAGGCGTACACCTGATGGCCGGACAAATCGGCGGTGTCTTGCAGCACCGCTGCATGCACATAACCGGTTCTGCCATTCCAGTTATCTTCAGGCAAAGCATCAGACACCACTGGGATGTATTGCAGATTTGGCATCAGCGCCAATTGCGACACGACCCAATCGTTCATATACAAATCTGAAGGTCGGCGGCCGCCCCAATACAAACGAGCCGGGCGTTGAATGTTTTTATGTTGCATGTGTTCCAGTAAAGCTTTGATCGGTGCAAAGCCGGTGCCAGAGGCCAGTAACACCATGGGCTTATCGCTGTCTTCGCGCAAATAAAAACTGCCGAACGGCGCTTCAATGCGTTGGATTTCTTTTTCTTTCATGGCGCCAAACACATGGTCGGTGAATTTTCCGCCAGGCATGTGCCTTATGTGCAAATCAATAGTGGGTGCACCCGCTGCCAAGGTATGCGGTGCATTTGCGATGGAGTAAGCGCGGCGAGAACCATCGCGCAGTAAAAACTCCACATACTGACCAGCGTGAAATTGCATGTTTTCTGTGGACGGCAATTGCAAACTGATGCGCATCACATCTGCCGACATTTTTTCAAGCGAGGAAATGCGCACAGGCATTTTGCGGATGGGAAACGCATCGGCACGGGTGACTTGTCTGGACTCAAGTACGACATCACTCAGTGCCGTGGCGCGGCAAGTCAGCACCATACCTTTTGCCAATTCATCGTCAGTCAAAGCTTTGCTCTGATAAGCGCCCATTTGGATTTCTCCTGCGATTTTGAGGCATTTGCAGGAACCACACGCACCGTCTTTGCAACCGTATGGCATGCCGACACCCTGCCGTATACCTGCGCTCAACAAAGTTTCGTCAGCATCGACGGAGAACGTACGGCCACTGGGCTGAACCAACACTTGAAACGCCATGCTTGTTATCCTCTGGTTTTGTCTGAACAACGAAAGACTGGATTTTGCCTTCAAACCAAACTCCCCTTGGCGCATTGCCAGCGCGTTTCAGGCGGCCTCGTGTCTTGATCGTCGGTTGCGGCGATGTCGGCTTGCGCGCAGCAGACTTATTGAAAAACGGCAGCCGTGTGTATGCCTTGACCAGCAGCGCGTCGCGAATAAGCGGATTACATCAGCAAGGTATCACCGCAATAGATGGAAATCTGGACGAACCGGCCACCTTGCGAAGACTTGCAGGTGTGGCAACCCATCTCATCCATATGGCGCCGCCGCCCTTGCAAGGACGCAGCGATACGCGCACCCGCGCGTTGGTGCAGGCGCTGCAATTGCGTTCATCACCGCAGTGTGTGGTTTACGGATCCACCAGCGGCGTGTATGGCGACTGCGCTGGCGCTTGGATAGACGAAACACAGTTGCTCAACCCGCAAACCGACAGAGCCCAAAGGCGTGTCGATGCGGAAGCTTGGTTGAACGCTTGGGGCTCGCGCGGTTTACCGCGCATCCACGTTTTGCGTATTCCTGGAATTTACGCACTCGACCGCGAAGGCGGCACGCCGCGCGAACGCTTGCAGCGCAGTACACCGGTGCTGCAAGCTTTGGATGATGTGTATACCAACCATATCCATGCAGACGACTTGGCGCGCGCCGCTGTGCTTGCGGTGTGGCGCGGCAAAAGCTTGCGGCCTTTGCATGTCAGCGATGACAGCGATATGATGATGGGGGACTACATGGACATGGCCGCAGACCTGTGGCAGTTGCCGCGCCCGCCGCGCATCAGCAGAGCACAAGCGCAGACCGCATTGCCCGCCATGACCTTGAGTTTCATGAGTGAGTCTAGGCGCATGCACAACCAACGTTT
>CAMDSU010000081.1 GCA_945907335.1 Bordetella parapertussis
ATTTGCCCATGCGCGATGTACCGATGGTGGCTCTGACCGCCAATGTGGCGCAAGACGCGCTGGAGCGATGTCGACAGGCCGGTATCAACCACGTATTGGCAAAGCCCTTTGACCGCCACATGCTGATCCGGGTGGTGCGGTTTTTCGCCCTGAACCAGCAACAAGGCGAACTCTGAAGGCAGGCATTCATCGGGCTATGATCCCGACTTATCCCCTGTCCACACCATGACCACAGCCCTAGAAGAAGTGCGTCGTCGACGCACGTTTGCCATCATTTCTCACCCTGACGCCGGTAAAACCACACTCACCGAGAAGCTGCTGCTGTTCTCCGGCGCGATTCAGATCGCCGGTTCGGTCAAAGCACGCAAAGCATCCCGTCATGCCACCAGTGACTGGATGGAAATTGAAAAGCAACGTGGCATCTCCGTGGCCTCATCCGTGATGCAAATGCTTTATCGCGACCACGTCATCAATTTGCTGGACACGCCGGGGCACAAAGATTTCTCAGAAGACACCTACCGGGTGCTGACCGCCGTCGATTCGGCGCTCATGGTGATTGACGCGGCCAACGGTGTGGAAGCGCAAACCCGCCGCTTGATTGAAGTCTGCCGACAGCGCGACACGCCCATCATCACCTTTGTCAACAAAATGGATCGCGAGGTGCGTGACCCTTTGGACATACTTGATGAGGTAGAACGCGAACTTGGCATGCCTTGCGTGCCCATGACCTGGCCCGTGGGACAGGGCAAAAGCTTCGGCGGTATCATCAATTTGCGCACCCAAGCGATGACGGTGTTCGAGTCCGGCAGTGAGCGCTTGCCGCAGGATTTCGAAACCATTGCGCTCACTGAACAAGCCGATTTGTCACAACGCTTTGGACTTGAATGGGCCGCCGCGATGGACAGCATGGAACTGGCCACCGGTGCGTCTCCATCTTTTGACCGCGAAGCATTTTTACAAGGCAAACAAACGCCGGTGTTCTTTGGCTCAGGCGTGAATAATTTTGGTGTGATGGAAGTGCTGGACGCGCTGGTCGATTTGGCGCCTTTCCCGCAAGCGCGGCAAAGCTCGTTGCTGGTCAATAAGCAAATGGTGGAAAAAACCGTGCAGCCCGAGGACAGCGGTTTTTCGGGCGTGGTGTTCAAAGTGCAAGCCAATATGGATGCCAACCACCGCGACCGCATTGCGTTTGTGCGTGTGGCCTCGGGCAAATACGCGCCCGGCATGAAGCTCAAAGTGCAACGTAGCGCTAAAGAATTGAGGCCAACCTCGGTGGTGACATTTCTCAGCCAAAGACGAGAAGCCGTTGAAGAAGCGTATGCAGGGGACATCATCGGCTTCACCACCCATGGCGGTGTGCAACTCGGGGACACCATCACCGACGGCAGCAGTTTGCAATTCACCGGCTTGCCGTTTTTCGCGCCTGAATTGTTCATGACGGTGCTGCTGAAAAACCCGCTACGCACCAAGCAACTGCAAACCGGTCTGGAGCAACTCGGCGAAGAAGGTGCGATTCAAGTCTTCAAACCCGAGGTCGGCGGGCCCATGTTGTTGGGGGCTATCGGTCAATTGCAATTTGAAGTGGTGCAACACCGGCTCAAAGCCGAGTATGACTGCGATGTGCGCTTAGAGCCCTGCCAGTACACCGGCGCGCGCTGGATCACCGCAGATACCCCAGCGCAATTGCGTGAATTCAACCACGCCTACCCGCAGCGCATGGCGCTGGACGCTGCCAACACGCTCGCATATTTGTGCACCTCACCATATGACGTGCGATTGGCACAAGAGCGTTTTCCGCATATCCATTTCCATCCTTTGCGCGAACACGCCGGTTTGTCGCTGGGATCGGCAGGCTGATACCAGCTTATGCGCAAAGACTGGTTACCACCCTCTCTGCGACCTGTGGTGTGGCTGTTGGTGTGGCTGCTTGTGGGCGTGGCGCTATTGATCCGCCCCCAACAGATCAATCCGATTGGCAGACCCGCCGCCCTGCCCTCCAGCAGTCCACCTTCTGGTGCCGTTAACACATGGGTGCTGGAAGCCCAAGGGATGATTGGCCAACCCAAAGAAGCTCCCGCTGCTCACGCCAGTAACTTGGTGGCTTTGCCTGACCACCCTTCTTACTCGCTGGCGGCTTTCTGGTTTGCGGGCAGCAAAGAGGCCCGCCCCGATGTGCGCATTGCCATGTCACTGTGGTCGCGTCAGCAACAAACCTGGACCCCGCCGGTGTGGGTGGTTGATCGCCATACGGTAGGCGCAGCATTGGGCAAAGGCATATTGCACATAGGCAACCCGGTGGCTTGGCTAGACCGGCAACAACGCTTGCACTTGTTTGTGGTGGGAACCGGGCTGGGAGGATGGGCCGCAGCACGGGTGTTGCATGTGCGCCAAAGTACTGCGGCTACTGCCAACAGTCCCTTGCCTGCCTTTGAAGTCGTCGGTCAATTGCCGCTGGGTTGGTTCTGGAATCTCAGCCATTTGGTGCGTCATTCTCCTATGCCGTTGGCAGATGGTGGCATGGTGCTGCCCTTACATTTCGAGTTAGGCGGTCACTATCCCTTGTTTGCTTGGTTCAGCCCGGACGGTGAATTTCAAGGGCTGCGCCGCTTGACCCACATACACCAAGCGTTACAACCTGCGCCGGTAGCGGTTGATGGCAACCACTGGCTGGCCTATTTGCGCACCTTAGGACCACGCGACAAGCTCCAAGTGCTCTCCAGCACCGATGCCGGCCAACATTGGCAGCTGCAACCCGAGTTGGCCCTGAGCCAACGAGACAGCGCAGTTGCCAGTCTGCGTTTGCCTTCGGGTGAATGGATGCTGGCGCGCAATCCACTGGAACGGGTTCGCACCCAATTGGTCATGCACCACAGCCAAGACGGGTTGAATTGGTCGCCTCCTTTGATGCTTGCCGAGGGTGGCTCTGGCAGCGAATATTCTTACCCGTCATTGCGTTGGAGCGACGACCGGTTGTGGGTCAGTTACACGCATTTGCGCCAAGGCATTGCTTGGCAACGCTGGCGTGCTGTGCCCCTTGTCAAGGCGTCGCCATGAACATTTTGCATGGCCTCAATGCATCATTGCTGTTACCGCCATTGGCGCTGCAACAACTTTTTCACGCTGTCATTTGGTTGGCGGTTTTGAGTTGGCTTGGCGTGCAATGCTTGCCCTCTTATGACCGACGCTGGCGCTGGGTCATGTGCAGCGCGGCAGCATTGCTGGTGCTGCTGGTCTGGCAATCGGTGCTGCCTGCACTGGGAATGGTGTTTCAAACCCCCAGTTTGATGACGCTGTGCGCTTGCCTGGCAGTGGCTTGGAGCGACATCAAAGGCCCTTCCGTCAGGCTGTTTGGTAACCACAACCATACGCGACTCAGCCCTTGGCTATGGTTCGCAGTGGTGCTGATTGGTTGGTGCTTGTTACTTGATGCATTCGGTATGTTGCCTTGGGACATTTACAGCTTGGGCTTTGAACATCGCATGCTGTGGTTGGCTTGGTGGCTATCGGGTTTGTGGATAACCACCGCCTATGTGTTGTCTTTGCACGATTGGCATGCCAAAGCCGCAACCTGCTGGTTGCTGGCTACCGGTTTGTTTGTGGCAACACATGCACCCTCGGGCAATGTGTGGGACGCTTGGCTAGACCCGGGCCTGTGGTTGTTTGCGCATTACCAGTGGATCAAATACGGTTTGCTTCAGCGCACCCGCAGCAACCACTCTTGACGCCACAGCCATTCGTTGGGTCGCCACATATTGCCTGCATGCACCTGCCCGGGTTTTAAACGTTGTTCAATGTCCCAGCGCACCGCCACGCGTTCGCAAATATGTTGGGCTTCACAGGCCAAAGGCGGATCGTTCATCAGGCGAGGAACGATGAACCATGTGCCCGATGTGCGTTCTGTTCCATCGATCAAAGCATTGAGCTTGACCTGCTGCGGCACAAAACGGTTGTGGCCCGGCAACAAAAATTGCAAGCGCTCAAATTCACCGTTGAAACCCTCTGTGACCCATACCGTTTCGGCGATGGGTCGATCCGCCATACTGCCTTGAAAACGCACCCGCTCACCCGACATGCCTTGCAACAAAGCATTCAAGCCGAGTAGAAAAAAAGCCGCACACCACAATGACTGAATCGCAGCTTGGTCAAGCGACCGCCACATGGCCACACACAGCACGACCACGCCCAAGCCCGCCAACGCGACGCACAACGCCCACGCCATGGGCAGAATGCCCAAGCTGTGGGCATGCCACGCCAACCAGCACAACACCGCCAATGCCAACAGACTGAGCAAACCTGTGCCGCGCGCCACACCCGCCGAGAATTTCTCCGCATGCATGGCCATCAGCATGGCCAAGGCAGGCATCAATGGCAACAAATAACGAGCAGAGCGTTGGCTGGGCAGCATAAACACCACGCACCAGGCCGCGATCCACAGCCAAAGCGCCATCGCCAATCCACCGCGCCACACCCAACCATGCACTCGCACAAATCGCCAGCCAATCGCCACCAGTGCCAACACCCAAGGAAACAACAAACCGGTGTTCAACAAAGGGGCGGCCAAGTAATCGCCCGACCCTTTGAGGCTGAACAACACGAAAAGATATGACTGGTTGCTACTCATCTTGCCAGCGTTTTCACGCTGAACAAACTCGCGCCACACTTCTTGTGGTTGCGGGTCCAGCAGCAGCCAAGTGGCAAACACAGCCACCGCCACCACAGACAACCAAAGGGTTTGCGTTGTGCATACCGCCAGATCACGCCACGACCACCGGGGCTGTAATGCCAACCGCATGGCCCATGTGGCGGCAGCCAATGGTGCGATCAAGGCAAACGATTTGTAGGCCAAGCCCAAGCCGGTCAGTAAACCCAGCACGGTCCAAGCAAACCATTCAGACACGGTGTGGTGAATGCCACGTGTGCTTGGCTGGGCCGCCCGCCAAAGCACCCAAGCCGGGGCCAAGCCGAACCAAAACATCTCGGGAGCTGTGGTCAGGTATGGCCTGCCGTAACGGAATGTTCCCCAAGACAGCAGCAGACACAACACCGCCCAAGCAGCGGTTCGCCATTCACCCAACCAACGGTGCAACAACAACGACATGCCCGCACAAACCAAGCCCAAGTAAACCAAACTTGGCACACGCAACAACCATAACTGCCAATACTCACCCCAGCCGCTCACGACCATGCTCTGCCAAAACAGCAGAGGGGGCTTGGTGTTGCGCATGTCATTCAGATCGGACACCAGCGGCAACCACTGCGAACTGGTTGCGGTCAGCCTAGCAATATGCGCATAAACCATTTCATCGCCATTGCTTGGCATATACAGGTTATCGAGGCCCCAGATATACAGCAAGGCCACTGCCAGAACCGTTACCCACAGCAGCCGGGTAGAGGGCAAAGGTCGGTCAGCTTGTATGGTTGTCATGCCTGATCGTCAACCGATTTTTTCCTGAATGTCCATTTGTCATTGGCCAAAAAATTGCTGACACTGGCCAACAAAATAGACAACACATTGGCGACCAAGTAATACATGTATGCAGCCAGCAATAACGTCAGACTGTATTGAATCAACATGCCCAACCAGCAAGACAAGGTGTATTTGAACAGGCGCTTTCCTGTGGCCACGTCGGTACGCAAGCGCGGTGTGTCGTCTGCATGCAAACGGTCGGCCCAGGTCCACAAACTGTTCCATGCAAAATTATTGATGGTGGCCACAGCAATTGCTGCAACCAATGCCACAGACAACCGCAAGTCGGGACTGACAATGACAACAGGCAGCACCCACTCTTGCATGGCATAGAGCACGGCAATATTCACCACCGTGCCAGAAGCCCCCACAGTAGCGAAACGAAAATAACGCCATGCAAACAATCGCAGCAAAACTGGTTCAGACCATGCCAACCAAACGGGCAATCGAACCGGCAACACGGGCGGCGGCAAATCAGACATACGCCGGCAAACGTGGTTCGCACAATTGCAACTGGGTCAGCGCCAATGACAACACATGCTCGGGCTGAATTTGCTTCAAGCATTGGTTGTCGCCATCGCACGGCGTAGCGCGGTGGTTATAAGCGGTCAAACATGGAGAACATGCCACATGCCGTTCAATCGCCACAGCACGCGGGGTCAGTGGCCCATACAAAGCGCTGGTTTCTGGGCCAAAAAACATCAACGTGCGAATCGGCGTGAGGCTGGCGAAATGACCGGGACCTCCATCATTGGTGACCAGCAAATCGCTGTGAAAAAACAAACGGGTCAAGGCCTCAAGGTTTTTGGTGTAGCCGACAAAATTCAAGCACAAAGAATGCGTGCATTCGGATTGGATAGCAAGCGCTAGCGCTTGGTCTTCTGGCAAACCGATGATGCCAACCGCATACCCTTGGTCACACAAGCCCATGGCAAGCGTGGCGTAATGTTCGGCCGGCCAAGCGCGTATCGGCAGCAAACCACCTCCTGCATAAAACAAGATGCGCTTGGGTGCAGACATGAACCCAGGGTAATCACGGCGCAACTGTTGGGTGAAATCGGCCATTTCATCCTGGCTGAAATGCACGCGTAAACCTGAGTCCAAAGGCTTGGCTGTAACTGCCATGCTTTTACTGCGCGGCATGGTGTTCGATTTCAAGGCTTCCACCAACGCCATGAATTGCAAACTGATGTGACGATAGGGGTTGTAAGAAACCGCCGCATTGAAGAAAGAACCTCTGTACAAACCCTCTTGGGTATGCGGTGTAAACCCAGCCCGCAAGCGCGCACCGCAACCATAGGCCAGCAAAGCACTGATGCGGGAAAACAATTCACAGTCAATCACCGCATCAAATTTCAGCCTGCGCAAGCGCCACAACACACGCAGCAAATCGCGCAGCAGGCTGAACAAGCCGCGGTCATCAATACCATGCAACTGTGACTCGGGTGCCAAGCCAAGCAATCGGGCCACCGATTGATTGCGTTTGAGCTGCAGGATGTGAATTTGCGCCCCGGGGTGGCGCTGCTGAATATGGCCAAACATGGGGCCAGCCAACACCATGCTGCCCATTTCTGACAACATGATGACCAGCACTTTTTGTACCGGTTGCGATGGATTGACGGCGCGACCGAAGAACCGGTCCCACAGAGACACCAGGCCACATAAAGAGGGACCGACCCAGGCGTCGATTCGGCGTTGCGTATGTATATTCATAAAGACAAGCCGAGATTGTAGTCAGCCGCAAGGACTGGTAAAAAAGCAGTTTAAGAACGTGCCAGCACAGGCTGCAACGCGCGACCGGTGTGGGTGCCCAAGGTCACCAAGGCCTCGGGAGTGTCTGCTGCCACCACACGTCCACCGCCGTCGCCACCTTCAGGCCCCAAATCAATCACCCAATCAGCTTCTGCAATCACGTCCAGGTCGTGTTCGATCACCAACACGCTGTGGCCGCCGTCCACCAAGCGGTGCAGCACACGGATCAATTTATCCACATCGGCCATGTGCAAACCTACCGTCGGTTCGTCCAACACATACAAGGTATGCGGTGCTTGTTGGCCACGTCGCGTGACATCGTCGCCCACCTTGGAGAGCTCGGTCACCAATTTGATGCGCTGTGCCTCGCCCCCGCTTAAGGTGGGCGAAGGTTGACCCAGCGTCAA
>CAMDSU010000082.1 GCA_945907335.1 Bordetella parapertussis
TCAGCTGAGTGCGTGACCTTGTGCATTCACGTACAGGGCGTAAATGGAGGTAGAGCCAGTCATGAACAAACGGTTGCGCTTGGTGCCGCCGAAGCACAGATTGGCAATCACCTCTGGGGTGTGCAGGAAAGCCAGCAAGGTGCCATCAGGGTGATGGACACGCACGCCATTGGTTTCCATGCCGCCCCAGCCCCAACCGCACCACACGTTGCCATCGGTGTCACAACGGATACCGTCGGTGAAACCAGGTGCAAAGTCGGCGAAGATTTTGGGGTTGCTGAGTTTTTGGTCTTTCACATCAAACACAATGATGTTGGCTGGGTTGCCCGGGCCGTCAGTCGCGCCAGTGTCAACCACATAGCACTTCTTGAAGTCAGGTGAGAAGCAAATGCCGTTAGGGCGACGCATCGGGCCTTCAGCAGCTACTGTGACCTTGCCGTCCGGCGCAATGCGGTAGACGCGTGTGGGCAGTTCGAACTCAGCCTTGTGGCCTTCGTATGGACCCATGATGCCGTAGCCGGGGTCGGTGAAATAGATGGAGCCGTCAGGTGTGGTGGCTGCATCGTTAGGTGCATTGAGTTTTTTGCCGCCAAAGCCGTCGCACAAAATGGTCCATGTGCCGTCATAGTTACGACGACGCACGCGGCGGGTGTCGTGTTCCATGGCGATCAAGCGGCCTTGGATGTCACGGCTGTGGCCATTGGAGTAGCCTGAATCTGTTTGAAACGTACTGACTTCACCGTTTTCTTCGTTCCAACGCAACACGCGGTTGTTCGGAATATCACTCCACAGCAAATTGCCCCAGTCGCCCATCCAAACTGGGCCTTCACACCACAAAGCGGCGTTGTGGCCTTGGCCGTGCCAAATGCGTTGCAAGGTGGAATTGCCTTGGCGGCCTGTAAAGCGCTTATCCAGTACTTCGAATGCGGGCTCAGGGTAAGTCACGGGATGATTTCCCGTCCAGTCACGGCCTTGGTGAAATTTGTCGTTGGCGCCAGCAGCGGTGGCGGTAGCGGCTGCCACACCTGCAGCAGCACTGGCCAAAAAGCCACGGCGTGCAAGCGATGGAGGCTTGGCTTCTACCTTGTCAGCAACAGAAGTGATGGTCTGGTCTGCGATGGATTTCATTCGTTCTCCTTGGATGGTTGAGCTTGCAAATGCTTGTAAGCACGTTCATCTTCAATTTAAAACCTAAGAATGAAATACGCATAAACCCTTAAATTTCATAAGGGTTTTTTCGGGGAATAAATCCTAGTGGAAATAATGGATTGCAACCCGTCAAATTAATGTTGAGCGGGTTGCTTTTTAATTTGATTACTGCTTGACAGCTTCTACTTGGATCAGCAATTTGACTTTGTCAGGGATACCGAAATCGATGCCCCAGTTCATGCCCCATTGGCTGCGCATGATGGTGGTTTCAAAGTCGCCGCCGCACACTTCGCGCTTGAGCATGGGGTGGTCATAGCAATTGAAATTGGTGGCTTTCAGAACCACGGGTAAGGTCTTGCCCAACATGGTCAGTTGGCCAGTCACTTCAGACACTTTGTCGCCGCTGAAGCTGAACTTGTCCGCATTGAATGTCATGGTCGGGTGCTTGGCAGCGTCAAAAAAATCAGGCTTTTTCAGGTGCGCGTTGAATGCCTCTGTGCCGGTGTTGATAGAGTCGGCTTGGATGGTCAAGTTCACTTTGCCGGTTTTTCCAGCGCGGTCAAATTGCACAGAGCCTTCTTTTTTGTCAAACCGGCCACGGTTGGTGGAGGTGCCAAAGTGGGTGACTTCAAAAGTCACAAAGGTGTGTGTGGGATCGATGTTGTAGGTGGCTGCTTGGGCAGACACAGACGCAAACACGCTGGCCGTGAGGGCGCAAGCAAGTGACAAATGACGCATAGAAAAAACTCCTGAGGTTGGGAAAAGGGTTAAAGCTTGGCAACGCCTGTCAGTACAAAATTGAATTTCACTTGTACTTCGTCAGCCACCAAAGAGGTGTCTGACCATTCGTTGTCACCGATCTTGAAGCCCAAACGCTTGATGGCGAATGAGCCCACAGCGGTGGTGAGGCCGCCGGTTTGGGTCAGGCTGACCGGGACCACAATGTCCTGGCTCACGCCTTTGATAGAGAGTTTGCCGCTGACTTCATATTTGCCGGGCGCGGTTTTTTTGATGGCGGTGGACTGAAACCCGGCTTTGGCAAATTTGGCTGTGCTGAACCAATCGGATTTTTGTACTTCGGCATCGGTTTCTTTGGCCCCCAGGCTGGCGCTGGCCATGTCGACGCTGAAGCTGATTTTGCCGCTGGCGGGTTTGGCTGGGTCAAAACTGATTTGCGCATCAAATGATTTGAAGCGTCCCTCCACCGGCACGCCCATTTGTTTGCTGACAAACACTATGTCGCTTTTTGCAGCTTGCAATTTTTGCTCGGCGTGAGAGGTGGCGCTGCCCAAGGCGGCGAATATCATGCACATCAGGACAAGTAGTCGGTTCATGAAAAACATCAGGGCTCCAAAAGGTGAGGGTCAGCGGCGTGGCCACATGCGTTGCAACAAGGCGTGTTTGTCCCACCACTGGTGCTTCAAGGCTGCTGCTACATGCAGCATGATCAGCAGAGCCAGCGCCATGGCGGTGTATTCGTGCAAGGGTTTGATGGATTCGGCCAAGGCCTCGTTGGCTGGGACAAAGTCAGGCAAGGGCAACACGCCAAACACCACCACGGGATAACCAGCCGCAGAGCTGTACGCCCAGCCCGCCAAAGGCACGATGAAAAACAAGGCATACATGCTGTACTGGGTCAGGTAATGCGCATGGTGTTGCCAAGCAGGCATGCTTCGTTGGATATCTGCAGACAAGGGCGGCGGGCGGTGCGTGAGGCGCCAGACCAAGCGCCACACAGAAAGGGTGAGTATGCAAATGCCCGCCCATTTGTGCCAATTGAACAGCTTGAGCCGCTCAGGAGAGACAGGCAAATCTTCCATGTAATAGCCGACCGTAAACATCGCAATCAACGCTGCGCCAAGCAGCCAGTGCAGCACCACAGCCATCAGGCTAAAGCCAGTGGACGGGGAGGGGTTGGGGTTCACTTCGTTGGTCATGTTGATAAGCTTAGGTTGTAATTGAACAAAATCATTGCCTTTATTTGATGGTTAGATGCAAATAAATTGATTAAACAAGGGTTTCGTGGGTCGAATTCATGGGGCCGAGCACTGTCACTTTCATTTGCGTCTGGGCTGTTGGCTCATCAGCACCGAATACACCACTTCTACGCCACGCACCGTGTTGGTCAATCGCAGGTCCAGTATGCGGTCGTTTTTTGTCAGTGTCATGATGTAACTCGTGCCCAAACGCAGCATCGACAACAGCCGCCAGTCCTTTTCCTCGGCGTCGGCGATCAGCGCAGATTGCACCTCTTCGCTGTAAGCCTCTGCCACGCTGGCATAGAAGATCCCGGTTTGTAGCTCGCCTTCCCCAAGCAACACGGTTTGCTCAGGCCGGGTTTGCAGCATGGTCTCGACATACGGGTACATGTCAACTTGCATCGCTGGCCAAGGGGTTTGGGCCCACGCCATGGTTTGTAAACAAACGCCAACAAGCATCAAGCTACAGCGCCCTAAAGCACGGAGACAAAACGACACGGCCGTCACCGGTCTGCTGGCTGTCTGCCGATGAGAATTGGATCAGCCATGGTCTGGTCCCCAGATATCGGATCAGCGAAGCGCGGAATCCGATGGGTTGGTAAGTGTGGAGGGGCTGACCCGACGCGCACCGTTGAAGCGTTTGCGCCAGTAGTTGTCGGACATATTCTCTATGCGTACTTCTCCACCGGCCCGTGGTGAATGGATGAATCTGCCTTCACCCACATAAATGCCGACATGGCTGAAGGCTCTGCGCAAGGTATTGAAAAACACCAAGTCGCCGGGTTGAAGTTCGTCCTTGTCGATAGTTTGGGTAACCGCAGCTTGTTCTTTGGCGTTGTGCGGCAAGACCAGGCCCAAGGTGCTTGCGTACATGGCGCGGACAAAACCGCTGCAATCAAAACCGGCGATGCCGGTGCCGCCGCGTTTGTAGGGGACGCCCAAAAACCCCATGGCGTTGACCACCAGTTCGGAGGCTTGGTTGCCCACACGTTGGCCGATCTGGCTGATTTCTGACACGACCACCGATTGGTTGATCAGCGCTTCCAAATCGTCAGTGTCTGCAGGAGCAGGGGTTGCGTGGGCAATGCCGATTGACAGGCAACAGAGAAAAATCAGGCGAAACATAGTGACGGATCATAACGGTTGACCGTTGTTTTCCAGCCTGTCGCACAATCCGTACCTTGACTATCACTGCCGTTTAAAGGAATTTTGTATGTTTCGCGCTATTACCCTGCAAAAAGAACCCGAATTCAATGCCAGCGTCCAAATGCTGGATCCCGCTCAGTTGCCCGACGCCGATGTGCACGTGCAAGTGGCGTATTCCACGTTGAACTTCAAAGACGGCTTGGCCATCACCAACAAAAGCCCGGTCGTGCGGGTCTGGCCGATGGTGGCCGGTATTGACGGCTCGGGGACTGTGATTTCCTCAACCCACGCCGGTTGGAAAACTGGTGACCATTTCGTGCACAACGGTTGGGGCGTGGGCGAAACCCATTGGGGCTGTTTGTCCGAGCAAGCGCGATTGAAAGGCGATTGGCTGGTGAAACTGCCCCAAGCCTTCACGCCGCGCCAGGCCATGGCCATTGGTACTGCTGGCTATACCGCCATGCTCTGCGTGATGGCCTTGGAGCAGCAAGGTGTTCAGCCCGGAAATGGCGATGTATTGGTCACTGGCGCGACCGGCGGGGTCGGCAGCGTGGCCGTGGCATTGCTCTCCAAATTGGGTTTCAACGTGGTGGCTGCCACTGGCAAAACCAGCGAAGAAGCCTATTTGAAATCGCTGGGCGCGCACAGCATCATCGACCGCGCGGAATTGTCAGCGCCCGGCAAGCCGTTTCAAAAAGAACGCTGGGCCGGGGTGGTGGATGCGGTCGGCTCACACACCTTGGCGAATGCACTTGCACAAACCCGTTACGGCGGTGCGGTCGCGGCTTGCGGCTTGGCGCAAGGCATGGATTTGCCCACCACCGTCATGCCGTTCATCTTGCGCAATGTGCGTTTGATCGGTGTGGATTCTGTGATGGCCCCGCTGGCCTTGCGCCAGAAGGCGTGGGACAGGTTGGCGCTAGATCTGGACTTGGCTAAATTGGAAAGCATGATCGAAGACATCACTTTGGATCAGGTCGTAGAAAAAGCCCATGCGCTGATGGCGGGTCAAGTGCGCGGCCGCATTGTGGTGAAGATTTAAACCATGTTGCTGGATGCTGAAGACTCCCAACTCGTGCTGGTTGATTACCAGGAGCGTTTGATGCCTGCGTTGTTTCAGGCCGATACTTGTCTGGCCAACGCCATGAGACTGGCGCAAGCCGCGCAAATACTTGGCGTGCCGGTGTGGGGCACGGAGCAAAACCCGGGCAAGCTCGGCAGCAACCCGTCCGCGATGAAAGCCTTGTGCAAACAGACCTTGGCCAAAATGCAATTCAGCGCCTGCGAAGAAGGCTTGGTGGAATGGTTGCGGCCCGAGGTCAAAAGCAAACCGGCGGGCAACGCACGCAGCCTACCCAAGCATTTGCAAAAACCTGCTGTCGCTTCAGATGCGCCTTCAAGCATCGTGTTGGCCGGGGTGGAAGCCCATGTGTGTTTGCTGCAAACCGCGCTGGATTTGTTGGAAGACGAGTTTGAGGTGTGGGTGGTGACCGATGCGTGCACCTCGCGTACAGAGCGCAACCGGGATGCTGCTTACGACCGCTTGGCCGCAGCAGGTGCGGAGTTGCTGACCACTGAAATGGTGTTGTTCGAATGGCTGCGAAGTGCCGAGCACGAACATTTCAAAGAAGTGCAAGCCCTTATCAAATAAGAACGTCAAGGGAGACAGTTGTGACCAAGTACGCCAGTTTTTACCAACGTTCCATCGAAGACCGCGACGGTTTTTGGCAGGAACAAGCAAACTTGATTGACTGGCATGTCAAACCCGCGCAGATTTGCGACTACAGCAAACCGCCGTTTGCCAACTGGTTTGTTGGCGGTCAAACCAATCTGTGTCACAACGCGGTGGACCGGCATTTGAAAGACCGTGCCGATCAGCCCGCGCTGATTTATGTGTCCACTGAAACCGGTCAGGAAATCACCTACAGCTTTGCCCAACTCAGCGACGAAGTGCAGCGCATGGCGGCTATCTTGCAAAGCTTGGGCGTGAAGCAGGGCGACAGGGTGCTGATTTACATGCCGATGATTGCCGAAGCCGCATTCGCCATGCTGGCTTGTGTGCGCATTGGCGCCATCCATTCTGTGGTGTTCGGTGGCTTCGCTTCGCATTCTTTGGCGACACGGATTGATGATGCCTCGCCCGTGCTCATCATCAGCGCCGATGCCGGTTCGCGCGGCGGCAAGGTCGTGCCCTACAAACCGTTGTTGGATGAAGCCATAACGCTCAGCCAACACAAACCGTCGGCGGTGTTGATGGTGGACCGTGGTTTGTCTGCATTCACCTCTGTGCCGGGGCGAGACCACGGTTATGCAAATTTGCGCCAGCAACACATGAACGCAAAAGTGCCCTGCGTTTGGCTGGACAGCGCTCACCCCAGCTACACCTTGTACACCTCTGGTACCACCGGTAAACCCAAGGGCGTGCAACGCGACACCGGCGGTTACACCGTGGCGCTGGCGGCCAGCATGCAGCATATTTTTGAAGGTCAGCCCGGTCAGGTGTATTTCAGTACCAGCGATATCGGTTGGGTGGTCGGCCACAGCTATATCGTTTACGGCCCTCTGCTCGCGGGCATGGCCACGCTCATGTACGAAGGATTACCCACCCGACCACACGGCGGCGTCTGGTGGGAGTTGGTTGAAAAATACAAAGTCACGCACATGTTCAGCGCGCCGACCGCGGTGCGTGTCTTGAAAAAGCAAGACCCGGCGCTTTTGTCCAAATACGATATTTCCAGCCTCAAAGCCTTGTACTTGGCCGGAGAACCGCTGGACGAACCGACCGCGCAATGGATTGCCGACGGACTGGGCAAGCCGATCATCGACAACTACTGGCAGACCGAAACCGGCTGGCCCATATTGACCGTGGCCAATGGCGTGCAAAAAATGTCCAGCAAATTCGGCAGTCCAGGCATACCCATGTACGGTTTCAATGTGAAGCTATTGAGCGACAGCACAGGTGAAGAGCTTACCGGCGCACAGGAAAAAGGCGTGGTGGTCATCGAAGGCCCGCTGCCGCCGGGGTGCTTGCAAACCCTGTGGGGGGACGATGAACGTTTTGTCAAAACCTACTGGCAAAGCGTGCCCGGCAAGCTGGTGTATTCCACGTTTGACTGGGGTGTGCGCGACGAAGACGGTTATTTCTACATATTGGGGCGCACGGATGACGTGATCAATGTCGCCGGCCATCGATTGGGCACGCGGGAAATCGAGGAAAGCATTTCCAGCCACCCGAATGTGGCAGAGGTGGCAGTGGTCGGTGTCGCCGATGC
>CAMDSU010000083.1 GCA_945907335.1 Bordetella parapertussis
GGCCGTTTGCTAGATGCAGCGCAAGTTGCGGTAGACCAATTTGCCCAGCAATTCGAGCGACAGCAAGGGCTCCGCAAAAAAGCCCAAAAAGTGTTGCGTAAATGCACCGCTCACGACAATATCAAGTTCGATGCCATGAGCCGGGTGTCTCACGTGACCGATGCCACCGACTGGCGTGTCGAATACCCGTTTGTGGTGCTCACCCCTGACAGCGAAGCCGAAATGGCGCGATTGGTGAAAGCCTGTATCGAACTGGGATTGACCATCGTGCCGCGCGGCGGCGGTACCGGTTACACCGGCGGCGCGATCCCCCTGACATGGCAAAGCGTGGTGATCAACACCGAAAAACTCACCGCCATGCATGCGGTGCAAACCATGGTGTTGCCCGGCTTGCAAGAAGCCACTGCCACGCTGTGGACCGAAGCTGGGGTGGTGACGCAACGCGTCGCCGAAGCCGCCGAGGCCGCCGGTCTGGTGTTTGCGGTTGACCCGACCTCTGCTGAAGCGTCTTGCATCGGCGGCAACATCGCCATGAACGCGGGCGGCAAAAAAGCTGTGCTCTGGGGTACGGCGCTGGATAATTTGGCGAGCTGGCGCATGGTCACGCCGGAAGCTTTGTGGTTGGAGGTGGTGCGACTCAACCACAACCTGGGCAAGATCCACGATGCAGACGTGGCCAGTTTCGAGCTGCGCTACTTTGAAGCCGACGGCGTCACGCCTTTGCGCACCGAGCGTCTGGATATTCCCGGCGGCAGTTTTCGCAAAGCCGGTTTGGGCAAAGACGTCACCGACAAATTTTTGAGCGGTCTGCCCGGCGTGCAAAAAGAAGGCTGCGACGGCTTGATCACCAGCGCGCGCTGGATCTTGCACCGCATGCCGGCTCACACCCGCACCGTGTGTCTGGAGTTTTTCGGGCCAGCACACCAAGCAGTGCCCAGCATTGTTGAAATCAAAGACTATATGTTCGAGGTCGCCAAACAAACCGGCACCTTGCTGGCAGGCTTGGAACATTTGGACAACCGCTATTTGAAAGCCGTGGGTTACACCACCAAGTCCAAGCGCGGCGGTTTGCCCAAGATGGTGTTGTTCGGCGATATCGCCGGTGACGATGCCGATGACGTGGCCCGTGTCACGTCTGAAGTGGTGCGCTTGGCCAACGCCCGCAGCGGCGAAGGTTTCATCGCCATCAGCCCCGAGGCGCGCAAAAAATTCTGGCTCGACCGCAAACGCACGGCGGCCATCAGCAGGCACACCAACGCGTTCAAGATCAACGAAGACGTGGTGATTCCTCTGCCACGCATGGCCGAGTACACCGACGGCATTGAACGCATCAATATAGAGTTGTCGTTGAGTAACAAAATTTCCCTGTGTGATGCCTTGCACGACTTGCTCAGCAACGGCCAACTGCCCATGGCGGCGGTGGACGATGAACTCGACCGCCCGTCTCCTGAGTTGCTGCAAGAGCGGGTCGAGCAAGCGCTGCTGTTGATTGGCGATGTGCGCAGCTTGTGGCAGTCGTGGTTAAGCGGCATAGACCAGTTTCAATTGCAATTGCAAAACCACGAATTGCGGGCCAGTTGGAAAACACAACTCCGCGCTGAGCTTCACAACCTGTTCAGTGGTGCGGCGTTCGCACCTTTGCGTCGCGAGTTTGACAAGGTGCACCAGCAGGTGCTCAAAGGCCGGGTCTGGGCGGCGCTGCATATGCACGCCGGTGACGGCAATGTGCACACCAACCTGCCAGTCAACAGTGACGATTACGACATGCTGCAAACCGCGCATCAGGCGGTCGATCGCATCATGGCGCTGGCGCGTTCGCTCGACGGTGTCATCTCCGGTGAGCACGGCATTGGCATCACCAAATTGGAATATTTGACGGATGCAGAGTTGCAACCGTTTGCAGATTACAAAGCGCGCATTGACCCGAACGGCCATTTCAACAAAGGCAAATTGCTGCGCCAACCCACCCAACCGGATGACCAAGTGCGACACGCAGACCTGAGCCAAGCCTATACGCCGAGCTTTGGTTTGATGGGACATGAATCATTGATCATGCAGCAGTCCGACATCGGCGCGATTTCCGATTCGATCAAAGATTGCTTGCGCTGCGGCAAATGCAAACCGGTATGCGCCACGCATGTACCGCGCGCCAATTTGCTCTACAGCCCGCGCGACAAAATTTTGGCCACTTCATTGCTGATTGAAGCCTTCTTGTATGAGGAGCAAACCCGACGTGGTGTGTCCATCAAGCATTGGGAAGAATTCGAAGATGTGGCCGACCATTGCACGCTGTGCCACAAATGCGCGACCCCTTGCCCGGTGAACATCGACTTCGGCGAGGTCAGCATGAACATGCGCAATTTGTTGCGCAAAATGGGTCAGCAAAGTTTCAGACCGGCTTCTGCATTTCAGTCTTGGCTGGTGGGTACTGTGAACCCGCAGGCTATCAATGTGGGACATCAACTCACGCGTCTGGGCATGCAAGCGCAACGCATTGCCAATGGCGTGTTCGGCACGCTGGCACGCAAACAAACCCGCCAGCCGCCGGCCTCCATTGGCGCGGCCAGCATCAAAGCACAAGTGATTCATTTTGTGAACAAAAAAATGCCGGCCGGTTTGCCCAACAAAACCGCACGCGCTTTGCTTGACATTGAAGACCGGGATTACGTGCCGATCATCCGCAACCCGCAAACCACCAGCGCCGACGCCGAAGCCGTGTTTTATTTTCCCGGCTGCGGCTCAGAGCGTTTGTTCAGCCAGGTCGGTTTGGCGACGCAAGCCATGCTGTGGCATGTGGGTGTGCAAACCGTGTTGCCGCCGGGTTATTTGTGCTGCGGTTATCCGCAACGCGGTTCGGGCCAGCAGGACAAGGCCGACAAAATCATCACTGACAACCGAGTGTTGTTTCACCGTGTGGCCAACACGCTGAATTATTTGGATATCAAAACCGTGGTGGTGAGTTGCGGCACCTGTTTTGACCAGCTGCAAGGCTACGAGTTCGACAAAATTTTCCCGGGTTGCCGCATCGTGGATATCCATGAATTTTTGCTAGAAAAAGGGGTGACTTTGCCGGGACAGCAGGCCTACCTGTACCATGATCCTTGTCACAGTCCCATGAAACAGCAAGCACCCATGAAAACCGTTAAAGCTTTGTTGGGCGATCAGGTGGTGGAGAGCAAACGCTGCTGCGGTGAAAGCGGCGGACTGGCGTATTCGCGCCCCGATGTGTCGACGCAAATCCGTTTTCGCAAGGAAGAGGAAATCTTGGCGGGCGAGGCTGAAATGCGGGACAAGGGCTGGGTGGATCCCAAAGAAAATATCAAAGTGCTGACCTCGTGCCCGAGTTGCCTTATCGGCTTGAACCGTTTTCAGGATGATTTGCAAAACGGCTTGCTCGAAGCCGACTACATCGTGGTTGAAATGGCCAAAAAAATCCTGGGTGACAACTGGATGCCCGAGTATGTGCAAGTCGCAAACAATGGCGGCATCGAACGCGTATTGGTATAAACATGGCAGGACTGCAATCCACCACCCCTCAGCCAACCGACATCGTGTTGCATGGCGCTTCTAAAACCTTAGAGGTTTCGTTTGACAACGGCCAGTCGTTTCGTTTGCCTTTTGAGCTGTTGCGGGTTTACAGCCCGTCGGCCGAAGTGCAAGGCCACGGCCCTGGGCAGGAAGTCTTGCAAACCGGCAAACGCCATGTCGGCATACTCAGCTTGGAGCCGGTGGGCAATTACGGTGTGCAGCCATCGTTTAGCGATGGCCACAACAGCGGCATCTTCTCGTGGGACTACCTGCATTTTCTGGGCGTCAGCCAAGACCGCTTGTGGGTTCAGTACGAGCAGCGTTTGCAACAAGCCGGTGTAGACCGGGACGCACCCATGTCGGCTGGTAGCGGCCCGGCCTGCCATTCATAGGACAACACATGGCCACCACAGATTTCGGTTTTAAGACAGTTGACGAGCAAGAAAAAGCGCGCCGGGTGCGTGGCGTATTTGATTCAGTGGCGTCCAAATACGACATCATGAACGACTTGATGTCGCTCGGGTTACACCGCGCATGGAAGGCCTACACGGTCATGGTTGCCAATGTGAAGCCCGGACAAAAGGTGTTGGACATTGCCGGGGGCACGGGCGACATGGCCATGGCGTTTGCCGGCAAGGTGGGCGCACGGGGGCAGGTGGTGCACACCGACATCAATTTGGCCATGCTCAAACAAGGCCGTGACCGATTGACCGACAAAGGTATTTTGCTGCCCACTACCGTCTGCGATGCCGAGCAACTGCCTTTTGCAGATGCCCACTTTGACTTGGTGTGCGTGGCTTTTGGCTTGCGCAACATGACCCACAAAGACCGCGCTTTGCAAGAAATGGCGCGTGTGCTCAAACCCGGGGGTAAGTTGCTGGTGCTGGAATTTTCCAAAATCGCTCCGCCTTTGGCCAAAGCCTACGACTGGTATTCGTTTGAAATCTTGCCGCGTTTGGGCAATTTGGTGGCCGCAGACGCTGCCAGTTACCGGTACTTGGCCGAATCTATTCGCATGCATCCAGATCAGCAGACGCTCAAAGCCCTTATGCAAGATAGTGGTTTTGCCCATGTGGATATACACAACCTGAATTTGGGGGTTGTCGCACTTCATGTTGCAATACGGTGTTGATGTGTGTCCGCGTATTTTTGGGAGTTCCAGTCTTATGAAATTCATCAGTATTGTTTTAACTTTGTTCATGGCCATGGCCAGTTCGCATGCCGACGCGGCTAAGCGCATGGGCGGAGGCAAATCCTTTGGCAAACAATCTGGCAATGTGACGCAGCGTGATGCTGCCCGTCCTGCCCCGGGTGCGTCGCCCAATGCGGCACCTTCACAATCAGCTGCGGCTGCTGCCCCACGTCGTCCTTGGGGCGCGATGCTGGGCGGTTTGGCCGCTGGTCTGGGCTTGGCTTGGTTGGCCCATTCCTTGGGCTTTGGTTCCGAATTCGGTCAAATCCTGATGTTCGGTTTGCTTGCTATGTTGGCTGTGGGGGTGATTGGCTACTTCATGCGCCGCCGTGCAACCGCCACTCCCAGCCCTTACGCCTATGGCGGCGGCAGTGGGTCGTCCATCAACCCTGGCAATATGCCGCAATACAACCCCGCCAAAGTGGGTAACGATGCCTCTGCCAGACCGTGGGAGCAGACCAACACCTCTTTTGACAGCTCGGCTGCCCCTCGTGGGGGTGTTCGCATTGGCTCATCCTTGGTCGGAGGAAACCAGAATTGGTTCATTCCCGCAGACTTCGATGTACAAGGCTTTGTCTCTGCCGCTAAACAAAACTTCATCAGCTTGCAAGCGGCTTGGGACCATGCGGATATTCCTGCATTGCGCGCCATGATGACCGACAGCATGTTGCATGAAATTCAAACCCAATTGGCCGAAAGAGGGCAGTTGGTGCAAGGCCCGAATTCCACTGAAGTGGTGATGCTTGAGGCCCAATTGTTAGGTATTGAGGATCTGGGTGAGGGCTATATGGCCAGCATTGAGTTCTCCGGCATGATCCGTGAAGAACCCCATGCTGCACCCAACCCCTTCCGTGAGGTGTGGAACATGACCAAGCCAAAAACAGGCGATGGAGGTTGGTTGGTAGCAGGGGTACAAGCCTTGCAATAACCCGGATCTGGTGCTTGCAACCCCGCCGCCCCCTTGAGGGGCGGATTTTTTTGCAGGGGTGCAAGCCTTGTAATAATCCGGTTTGTCAGTCTTTTCAACAGCACACCGGACTTTTTAAATGGCTATTGCTTCTTCTCTCGCAGACGTGTCTGCCCGTTTGTCTGGTTTCATGCTGGCGTTTCGTTTGCCGGATTGGCTGCTGCATGAGTTACAGGACAAACTGGTGTTGCTGCTCAACCATGTCCTTGGTCAGGAACCGGCAGCCACAGAGCGCTTGCGCAGACAGCAAGGACAATGCATTCAAGTCAGTTGGCGAGACTACCGATTGCAATGGCTGATCACCCCGGCTGGTTTGTTGACCCGCGCCGAAGCCGATGTCGCCGCCGATTTGCATTTGCATATCAACCAAGACCAACCGCTGTCATTGCTACAAACCTTGGCCAAAGGTGAAAAACCGACCATGCGAATTGATGGCGATGTGATGCTGGCCGCCGATATCAATTGGTTGGTAGACCATGTGCGCTGGGACATGGAAGAAGACTTATCGCGCGTGTTCGGTGACGCTGCCGCGCATCACATGGCGACTTTCTTCAAACGTATCGCCACCGCCTTGCGCGAGTTTGCCGCCAAATGACCCGTTTATTCCGCGGCGTTTTCATCGTCTGGATAGTTTTGCGTTTTGGCCTGGATGAGTTGTTGCTCTCCGGCTTCAAGCAACCATGGCTGATCCGGGCAACACGGGTGCTGACCATTGGCCGCAACCTGTCTGCACCGCGCGGACAACGATTGCGCCAAGCACTTGAGCACCTCGGCCCCGTGTTTGTGAAACTGGGTCAGGTGCTTTCTACCCGTCGAGATTTGCTGCCCAGCGATATCGCCGATGAGTTGGCCAAATTGCAAGACCAGGTGCCGCCTTTCCCTTCTGAGGTGGCGGTTGCATCTATCGAGCGGGCACTGAGGCGTCCGGTCGACGAGATTTTCAGCCGATTTGACCGCGTGCCAGTGGCCAGTGCCTCCATCGCCCAGGTGCATTTTGCGAGTTTGCGCAATAGCGCCGGGCAAGAGCGAGAGGTGGCGGTGAAAGTGTTGCGCCCCGGCATGTTGGAAGTGATCGACAAAGATGTCGAGCTAATGCGCACCATGGCAGTATGGCTGGAGCGCTTGTCGCACGACGGCAGACGACTCAAGCCGCGCGAGGTCGTGGCCGAGTTCGATAAATATTTGCACGATGAACTCGACCTGGTGCGCGAGGCCTCCAACGCCACGCAACTGCGTCGCAACATGTCCGGCTTGAACCTGGTGCTGATTCCTGAAATGGTGTGGGATTACTGCACCCGCGATGTCATCGTCATGGAGCGTATGCATGGTGTTCCGATCAGCCAAGTGTCTGCATTGCGCCAGGCCGGGGTAGATATCCCTAAGTTGGCCCGTGACGGTGTGACCATTTTTTTCACCCAGGTGTTTCGCGATGGTTTTTTCCATGCCGACATGCACCCCGGCAATATTCAGGTCAGTTTGGCGCCGGCTACGTTTGGCCAATATGTGTCTTTGGACTTTGGTATTGTCGGTACGCTGACGGAGTTTGACAAAGAATACCTGGCGCAAAACTTCACGGCTTTTTTCCGGCGCGATTACAAGCGCGTTGCCGAATTGCATATTGAGTCAGGCTGGGTGCCCGCCCACACCCGGGTTGACGAACTCGAGTCTGCGATCCGCGCCGTGTGCGAACCGTATTTCGATCGGCCGCTGAAAGAAATTTCTTTGGGCATGGTGTTGATGCGACTGTTTCAGACCTCGCGCCGTTTCCAAGTTGAAATACAACCCCAATTGGTGTTGTTGCAAAAAACCTTGCTCAATATTGAAGGCTTGGGTCGCCAACTCGACCCAGAGTT
>CAMDSU010000084.1 GCA_945907335.1 Bordetella parapertussis
TGCGGCGATTTCTTCGCCGTATTTCGCATCCGGTACGCCAAAGACTTGCACGTCCAACACTTTGGGATGTTGCATCAACTGGTTTTCGATTTCACGCGGGAACACGTTTTCTCCACCGCGAATCAACATGTCTTTGACGCGACCCACAATGTTGCAATAGCCTTGTGCATCGATGGTGGCCAAGTCGCCGGTGTGCATCCACCCCGCTTCGTCAATCGCCTCAGCGGTTTGCAGCGGGTCTTCCCAGTAGGAGCGCATCACCAAATAACCACGCACACACAATTCACCCGGCACGCCCACCGGCACCATTCGTCCGTGCGCATCAATCACCTTGGCTTGCACATGCGGTTGTATGCGACCGACCGTGGATACACGCCTTTCCACCGGGTCAGACACATGCGATTGGAAAGACAGCGGCGAGGTTTCAGTCATGCCGTAGCCAATGGTGATTTGCTTCATGTTGAGCGTGCGCATCACCGCTTGCATGGTGTCAACAGGACAAGGTGCACCGGCCATGATGCCGGTACGCAATAAACTGAAATCCATGTTCGCCACACCCGGCTCGGCCAGCATGGAGACAAACATGGTGGGCACACCGTGCAAGGCGGTGCAACGTTGTTTCAACACCGCTTTGAGTGTGGCGGCGGCATCAAAACCTTCACCCGGGAACACCATGGCCGCACCCGCTGCGGTGCAGGTCAACACACCCAGCACCATGCCAAAACAATGGTAGAGCGGCACAGGTATGCACATGCGGTCGTCGTGCGTCAGCGCCATGGACTTGGCTGCAAAACGCGCGTTATTGACGATATTGAAATGCGACAGCGTGGCGCCTTTGGGGTGGCCGGTAGTGCCACTGGTGAATTGGATGTTGATGGCGTCGTCCGGGTCGAGCGCGGCTGATAAATCTTTCAAGCGGGCGTGTTGTGCAGGACCGGCCTGCTGCAAAAAATCTTTGAACCGCATGGCGCGCAAAGGCACTGCCTGCTTGGCGGCCTCATGCGCAGGGACAGAAAGATCGTCAAGCAAGATGACATGCTTCAAATGCTCTAGCTTTAAAGAGGTCAAGTCACCGGCTTGCCCGGGTCTGTCAATTTCAGGCGCGAGTTGACGCAGGGTGTCTAGGTAATTGTTGGTCTTAAAGCCGCGCGCCATCACCAGCATGCGGCAACGCACTTTGTTCAAAGCGTATTCGAGTTCACTGCTTTTGTAGGCGGGGTTGATGTTGACCAATACCGCACCAATGCGAGCCGTGGCGAACTGCGTCAACAACCATTCCAAACGGTTCGGTGACCAGATGCCGACACGGTTGCCGCTTCGTATGCCCATGGCCAGCAATGCGGCTGCCATGTTGTCAGCCTGTTGCTGCAAGTCGTACCAACTCAGGCGCTGGTTTTGCGCGACAAACACCGCCGCGTCCCGCGAACCATGTCGCGTCACCGCGCGGTCCAGCAGTTGCGGGATGGTCATGAAGTGCAATGAGGCATCGGTGGGGCCAGCCACAAACGACAACGAACCCGGCGGGCTCAGCCTGTGATCCGATCCACCTTTGACCCAATCTGACAGAAATGGATTGTGAGACACGTTAGCCTGTTACCTGCTGTCTGAATACTGCGCTGCAGTTTAAAAATTGTGCCAGTCACCGGCTTGCTCAAATGCATGGGCTGCGCGGTAAATGGTGGATTCGTCCCAATGCTTGGCGACCAGTTGCATGCCGATCGGCAAACCGTTGGACATGCCGCATGGGACGCTCATGGCGGGATGACCGGAGACATCCATCGGACAGGTGTTGCCCAGCATTTCCAAGGCACGCTGCACATAGAGTTTGAGTGAGGCATTCGCCGGTGGCAGCGGCGTGGCTTTCATGGGCAGCGTGGGCAACAACAACAAGTCATAACGCGACAACGCATCGTCGTAAGCCTTGGCCAACACACGGCTCAGGTTTTGCGCCTTGGCATAAAAGTGGCCACGGTAATTTTTGATGAAGTACTCGCCCGCCATCATCGAAACTTTGAGCGATGGCGACAATTCATCAGCCCGCGAACGCCAAGCAGAATGGGCATCCAGCAAACTGGTGGTGTACAAACCCTTCCAGTTGAATCCCATGCCATTGCCGTTCATCATTTGCGCCTGCAAACCTTCGACCGCAATCGCCGTCCAAATGGCCGGGCCGTCCATGTGCATAGGCACGGACACATCTTCCACAATCGCACCCATGGAACGCAAACGGTCAGCGGCCTGACGCACCTTGTGGTCCACATCGGGTTCGCTGTCGGCGCGGTTAAAGCCTTCAAGCAACACGCCAATGCGCAAACCGGAAACGCCGCGTCCCAATGCTGCGGTGTATCTGTCCACGCGCGGGCTGTATTGGCGTGGGTCTAAGCCGTCGGCACCCGCAATCACCTCGAGCAACAAGGCGTTGTCCGCCACATTGGCGGTCATGGGCCCCGCATGGTCAATCGTTGCTTCGATGGGCATCACACCGGTGTATGGCACCAGACCATGGGTAGGTTTCATACCGTAAATACCGCACCATGAAGCAGGCATGCGGATAGAGCCGCCTTGGTCGCCACCAATGGCCAAATCGAGTTCACCCGCGCCCACCAAAGCGGCGGAGCCCGATGAAGAGCCGCCTGCAGAATAGCCGTAGCGGTAAGGGTTGTGCACCGGACCTGCGGCATTGGTGTGACTGCCGCCGGACAAGCAGAAATATTCGCAATGCGCTTTGCCGGCGATGGTGCCACCGGCATCCAAAATGCGTGTGACCAAAGTGGCGTCAACATCGGGCACATAACCTTCCAAGGAAGAAGCGCCGTTCATCATGGGTACACCTGCCAGACAGACGTTGTCTTTGAGCACCACACGTTTGCCGCTTAACGGGCCGTGGGCAGCGCCACGCACTTCGCTCTTGACGGCCCAAGCATTCAGCGGGTTGTCTGCCGCACTGGGTTTGATGCCGGGGGTGCGCGGATAGCGAACCGGTGGCAAGTTATCTGGCAACTGCGTGAGCCTGTCGTAAGACTGGAACGTGCCCTCCATGATCTCAAGGTATTCGGCCACTTCACGTGTAGACATGTTCATGTGCAGTGATTCGACGATGGCGTGCATCTGATCGACAGTAGGACGTTTGACAGTAGACATGATTCCCCCGAGGCCGGTGGCCTTAGATTCGATGGCGGTTGAATGCGACCGCTTGTTGGTAGAAGAAGATTTGACCGATGGACGACTGTCCGCACGCCCGTGTTCTGCATTGGCGTGGATGGTGGAAGGTGCAGGTGGTGTGTGATGAGATGAATGCGATGCAGTCGGCTGGTTGTGCGCGCTTGCAGGCTTGGAGGCGTGTGAGTGCGGGCTGTGTGTCATGCGCGCAGAGCCCATACCCAGCAATTCACTCAAACCACCGCCACTCAATTGACTGGCATGCAATTCTTTGATGATGGTGCCGCGCTCAAATACCACCACGCGGTGCGCGACATCGAGCACCAAGTCCAAATTTTGTTCGACGATGATCAAGGCCAAACCGAATTCATCCCGCAGGCGAGCCAACGTAGCGCCAATCTCTTGCACGATAGAAGGTTGTATGCCCTCGCTGGGTTCGTCCAGCAACAACAACCAAGGCTTGGGAATCAGTGCGCGTGCCAAGGCCAAAATTTGTTGCTCGCCGCCGGACAAGGAGCCGCCCTTGCGATCCAGCAACACACGCAAACGCGGGAACTGATCGACCACACGCTCGACCGACTGTTCTTCGGTTTCGCCTATGTCTTCGCGCCAGGCCATGCGCAAGTTTTCCAAAGCAGTGAGGCCCGGCAAAATGCCACGACCTTGAGGCACATAACCGATGCCCATTTGCGAGCGTTGGTGAGCGGCAGAACCAGTGGCATCTGTGCCGTCGAGTTCAATGCGCCCGCCTATGGAGGGCATCAAGCCCATGATGACTTTGAGCAAGGTGGTTTTGCCCATGCCGTTGTGGCCGACGATACCCACAGCCTCGCCTTCATGGATTTGCAAATTCACACCATGCAGTACGGGTACGCGGCCATAACCGGCGCGCAAATCGGCCACTTGAAGAACGACATCAGCGCGTTCAAAACTGTCGGCCATAGGATTGTGTGACTCAGCCATGCTCATTTCGCCCGGTTACCTATGTAGACCTCACGCACCTTTGCGTTGTTCATTACCGCATCGGTGGCACCTTCCATCAGCACAGCGCCTTGGTGCAACACCGTGACTGTGCCGCCCAACATGCGAACGAAATTCATGTCATGGTCAACCACCACTACTGCGGCTTGTTGGTTGATGCCATGGATCAATTCAACCAATCGATCAGCCTCTGCGCCGGTGATGCCAGCAGCAGGTTCGTCCAGCAACACCAGTTTGGGGCGCTGACACAGCACCAAACCGATCTCGACAATTTGACGCTGACCGTGCCCGAGCTCGCCCACCATGCGACGCACGTGCGTTTGCAATCCCAGTTCGGCAATGACCCGATCAACCTCGGGCGATGCGCCTTTTTTGCCATGGATTCGCCTGGCCGACAACCACAGGTTTTCCCACACGGTCAAACCATTCATCACCGAGGGCACTTGGGTTTTGATGCCGACACCGAGTTGCACAATTTCATGCGGACGCCAGCCGGTGACATCGTGGCCGCGAATGAACACACGTCCATTGCTGTGGTGGATCTGGTGCAAACCTGTCATGCATTTGAACAAGGTGCTTTTGCCAGCGCCGTTGGGGCCGATCAGGCAACGCAGTTCGCGCTCGCGCAAATTGAAATTCACATTATTGACAGCCAATACGCCACCAAAGCGCATGGACAAGTCGCGGGTTTCAACAATCATTTCGCTCATGATCGACGCCCTGTTTTGTCGTGCTCTTTTGCGCCATGTTGCTGCTTGCGTTCACCGCCGCGACGGCGCATGCTGTTGGAATGGGCGCGGTTCACACTGCGTTGCCCATGTTGTTTGCGCCATCCCATCAAGGTCGGCAGCAAGCCCTTGGGCAATAACAACACCACCAACACCAAAATAGCGCCGATGACCAGGGAGTTGTCAATAAAGGTTTGGCCACCGAGCAAAAGTTTCATGGTGCCCAACAACACAGCGCCGATGATCGGTCCCATCAAAGTACCCAAGCCGCCCGCAATCACCCAAATGATGACTTCTACGGATTGGCCCAAACCAAACAGGGCCGGCGTGACAATTTCTGCCCAACTGGCAAACAAACACCCAGCCATGCCAGCCATGGCAGCTGACAGCGAAAAAATAGCGGTTTTATAGGCGGGAGCGTTGTAACCCAGTAACTCGATACGCGCTTCGTTTTCGCGAATGCCCAGTAAGACTCGGCCAAAAGCGCTAGACAACACCCATCGCGACACCAAATAACACACCACCAAACAACACAAGACCACGTAATAAAGCGCTGTGCCAAAGATGGGTGTAGATGGGTCCCCCGGAACGTTCAAGATCGGGAAAGCAGGTATGCCGTTGAAACCGCCCAACCGAGCGCTGCCGATGCTGTAAGCGTCTCCAGCGGTAGCCCCCATGAATTTGGCCAAGATCAGCGAAAACACCAAGGTAATGACGCCCATGTAGACATCGCTGATGCGTCCGTAAAACATCATGGCGCCGATGAGTGCCGCAACAAATGCGGGCAACACAATGGCGAATATCCAAGCGGCTGTACTTTCGCCTAAGTTCATGGACGTGATGGCATAGGTGTATGCGCCCAGACCGAAATAAGCCGCATGGCCAAAACTCAAAATACCTGCATAGCCCCACATCAAACCAAGGGACAACGCAAACAATGCCCAGATGCCCAATAGCGTGGGGGTATTGGTATCAAACACCGCCGGCAACAGCAGCAGCAAAATGAAAATAGCAATGATCCAGCCCCAGTGGGTGCGCCCGGCACTGGTGAAATTGGCAGCGTCCCCGATCATGGCGCGTTACGGAAAAAGCGACCCGTGATGCCTTGGGGCATGAGGCGCAACAATACAACGGCAAATGCCAACATGATGATTTCGCCAATCACTGGTGTCGAACCAAATGACACGACCTGATTGATGGTGCCAAAAATCACCGAACTGGAAAGTGTGCCGGTGATCACAGCTGCACCACCCGTGATGACGGTGATAAATGCCTTGGCGATGTATGCACCACCTGACGAGGGAAGCAAGCCCGTCAAAGGTGCCAACACGCCGCCTGCCAAGCCAGACAAAGCGGCACCCACAGTGAATGTCCACATGTACACACGCTTGGGGTCATAGCCTAAAGAGGATGCCACATCGGCACTTTGCATGGCGCCGCGCGCCACCAAACCGAGACGGGTGAAACGCATCACCAGCCACATACACAAAATCAACAAGGTGGCGATACCAATGATGAACAAGTTGTAGCCGCCCATTTGAAATTCACCTAACTCGTAGCCAGGAATAGGTGCCGGCACACTGACGGCCGTATTGCCGAAAATAAATGTCACGATGCCAACCATCAACAACGACAAGCCCCACGTGGCCAGCATGGTGTCGATCATGCGGCCGTAGAGTTGCCTCACAACAAGTCGCTCGACCAGCAAGCCCAGAATTCCCACCACCAAGGGTGAAACCACCAACATGGCAAAGTAAACATTGACACCGGCTTTGGCGCAGGCAATCGTGGTGTACCCGCCGATCATGACGAATTCCCCGTGCGCCAGGTTGATCACCCGCATCATGCCGAATACGACCGCGAGTCCGGCGCTTGTCAGCGCCAAAAAAGCAATCATGTAAATGATTTCTAAAAATACAACTGCGGCGTAATCCATCTCAACTCTCTGAAACGTGCGCGTCTCGACCCACATGGGCCGAGACGCAATCCGACATTAAATTTTTACTTCGTACTGCTTGTTGTCTTTAGGATTTTTTTGCAAATCACAGAATTGCAGCGTGTCTGAAGGTGGACGCGCTTTGAATTGCTGCTTGATGGTGAGTTTTTGGTTTTTTACTTCCATCACATTGATGTCCAAAATCGCATGGTGGGTTTTGGGGTCCAGTGTGACAGTGCCACCGGGGCCTTGGATGCTGATACCTGACTCAATGGCTGCCAGCATTTTTTCGCGATCGAGTGAACCGGCTTTCTTGACGCAAGCTGCCCACAACATGATGCCTTGGTATTGCGACACGGCAATTTCATGCACCAGCTTGGTGTTACCAAAACGCTTGGCCCACTTGGCCAAAAAGTCTTTGTTGGCAGGGTTGGTATTTTCCTGGCTGTAGTTACCAGCGATCAAGATGCCATCGCCTTCAGCTGCAGAAAGCGCCAAATGCTCGTTGCCCACACCGAAGGTGGTTGAGCACAATGGAATCTTTTTGTTCATGCCAGACGCCGCCCATTGACGGAAGAAGGACATGTGCGCACCACCGACCAATGCCGCCACCACAAACTTGGGTTTCTCTTGCTGGATTTTGGCAATAGTGGATCCGAAGTC
>CAMDSU010000085.1 GCA_945907335.1 Bordetella parapertussis
CAGGCCAGTTTGGTGCAAACCTATGTGGCGATACGTACGGCCGAGCAACAAACCCAGGTGTTGACCTTGGCGCAGACCGCCTATGAACGTGCCTTGCAATTGACCCAATACAGGTACGACGCCGGTGTCGTGTCCGCCGCCGATGTGGCACAAGCGCAGTTGCAAGTCAGCAGCACGCAAGCGCAGTTGATAGAAGTCAACAGCAACCGCATCCAATTGCTGCATGTGTTGGATGTGTTGCTGGGACAAGCCCCCGGGCAGTTGCAGTTGACGCCAGTTGCTGCATTGCCGGTGGTGCCTGCCTTGCCAGAGGTGGTGCCGGCTGCATTGCTACAGCGTCGCCCCGATGTTCGCGCGGCACAGCAGCGCGTGTTGTCAGCGCAAGCCAATGCTGGCGCAGCGCAAGCCGCCTTCTTTCCCAGCCTGAGCTTTACTGCCACGGCAGGCTACAGCAACAACAGCTTGGGAAATTTATTCAGCGCTTCCAATTTGTTGTGGTCGATGGGGCCGAGCATGGCCTTGAACCTGCTGGACGGCGGCAAACGCAAAGCTGCTGAGGCCGATGCATTGGCCGCACTGGATGCTGCTGGCATTGTCTACAAACAAACCGTGTTGCAAGGTTTGCAAGAAGTGCAGGACAACTTGGTGGCTGCTTACCAGTTGCAATTGCAAAACCAGGCGCAAGCGCAGGCGCTGCAAGCGGCGCAGCGCAATCTGTCTATCAGCGAAGCGCAATATGCTGCTGGCACCGTCAGCTATTTGAATGTGGTCACCGCACAAACCGCAGCCTTGTCAGCCGAACGCAGTTTGTTGGATATACAAAGCCGCCGAGTGCTGGCGGTAACGCAGTTGATGAAAAACTTGGGCGGCCGCTTGTAAACAATCTTTGTTGCAGGACGCGAAAATGAAGCGGTGCGTTTCAAGTGTGGACGCCAGACAAAGCAACGGCTATGGCTTTGACACGGGCTTGCTCGATGCGTTGCCCCACTTCCATACCACTCAGTCCTTGTTGTATGGCCAAGGCAGACATGTTGGCGGTGTCCACAGACAGCGCAGCGTCCAACATGGTCTGCAGATGCGCGGACTGCGGGTAGTCGCGCTGTCGCAGCCCTAAGCGACCTCTGGCATCGCATTCGCATGCCATCAGAATGCGCACAAACCGATCGGGGCGGCGGATGGCATCGCACCGAATCAATAAACGCAACAAGGCCTCTGCGCCGAAAGACATGGCACCGTGTATGTGGCCATGTTCGCGTGCCACCACTTCGGCCAGTTCTTTGCAATGCACCGGCACGCGCCAGCGTTCACACAGACCGCGCAATAACCTCACACTGCGTTCTTCGTGGCCGATGTGGCGCGGCAGCAGTTCTTTGGCGGTGGTGCCTTTGCCAAGGTCATGGCACAAGGCGGCAAAACGCACTTCCAGCGGCGCATTCACGCGGGCAGTCTCATCCAGCACCATCTCCAAGTGCACACCTGTGTCAATTTCCGGATGGTGCTCGGGCGGTTGTGGCACGCCATACAAACGATCGACTTCGGGCAACAAAATCCTCAATGCCCTGCACTCGCGCAACACCTGCAACATGCGCGAAGGTTGGGCGGCCATCAAACCTTTGGCCAATTCTTGCCAGACGCGTTCACTGACCAATGCATCGACTTCGCCAGCTGCCACCATGTCTTGCATCAGTGTCATGGTCGCTGGGGCCACTGAAAAATCCGGATAACGCGCTGCCAGTCGCGCCACCCGCAATATGCGCACCGGATCTTCGCGAAATGCATCGGTGACATGGCGCAACACTTTGTGTTGCACATCAAGCTGACCGCCAAACGGATCGATCAGTGTGCCGTCATCGGCCTGAGCAATCGCGTTGATGCTCAGGTCGCGCCGTGCCAGGTCTTCTTCTAGCGTGACCTCGGGCGAAGCGTGCACCACAAAGCCTTTGTAGCCAGGCGCGGTTTTGCGCTCGGTACGCGCCAATGCATATTCCTCGTGGGTCTGCGGGTGCAGGAAGACCGGAAAGTCTTTGCCCACTGGCGTAAAGCCCAGCGCCACCATGGCTTGGGGTGTGCTGCCCACCACCACCCAATCGCGGTCGGCGCCGGTGATGCCCAGCAGACCATCTCGAACTGCGCCACCAACGAGATAGGTCTTCAAGCGTCAGGCCTGTGGTGTCAGAGGAAACACGGTGTCGAGTGATGCCGCGATTGGCACACCCAATGCAGACAGGCCGGGAGCCGTGCCGCTGGCGATGTTGTCGACTTGCATGGACGCCAGGTTGTCGCGGCTCATCAGCGGCGGACCCGGCAGCAGTTCCATCACCAGTGCTTGCAAGTAGGCCATGGCCTCTGGCAAGCCCACCACCAGTCTGGGGTGACCGGCCCAGCGTCCGGCATGTTGCACCAGTTCTTTCAAGCTGTAAGTTTGCGGTCCCGCCAGTTCATACACTTGCCCCACGGTTTCGCGGTGCATCAACGCATACACCACTGCCTTGGCCACATCTTGTACCCATACCGGTTGAAACCGGGTACGGGCGCCCGCCAGTGGCACCAAAGGCGCGACTGATTGCAAGCGCGCAAACAGGTTGATGAATGCATCGTCCTGGCCAAAGATGACACTTGGGCGCAGCACACTCAGTTGCAAACCGTGGACCACTTCGGATTGCAACGCGGCTTCACCTTGCGCTTTGCTGCGTTGGTAAAGCGATGGACCGTGCAGGTCCGCCCCCAACGCGCTGACATGCACCATGCGCAGCACACCGGTTTGCACACAAGCGTGTGCCAGTTGCCTGGGTAACTGCACATGCACTTTGTCAAACGCGGCGCGGTCACCGTGCAAGATGGCGACCAAATTGACCACAGCGTCGTGACCGGGCAAAAGTGCATGCAGACAAGCCTCGTCATGTACATCGGCTGGCACCACGGTGACCAAGGGCAACATTTGCACCGAACGCGCGGGCAGGCGGCGCGTGGCCACGGTCACATGCACACCCGCGCGATTGAGCGCTTCGCACACATGCTGCCCCACGAACCCACTGCCACCCAAGATCAGAACATTTTTCATAACCACGAATGTAGCCTGATTGATGAAGCACATACAGAGTCGGACAGGAAAAACCCATTCGCGATAATCTGCATATGAACCAACTAGACGCGCTCAAGCTTTATTCGACCGTGGTCGCCGACACCGGCGACTTTCAGCAGATCAGCGGCTTTCAGCCCCAAGACGCCACCACCAACCCCTCACTGATCTTGAAGGCCGTGCAAATGCCGGCGTACCAGCAATTGCTGCAAGACACTGTCAGCCGTCACAAAGGGGCGTCGCTGGACGAAATGATGGACCGTCTGCTGGTCAATTTCGGCTGCCGCATTTTGGCGCTGATTCCTGGGCGTGTGTCTACCGAGGTGGATGCCCGGCTGAGTTTTGACACCGCCGCCACCGTCACGCGTGCCCAGCGCATCATGGCGCTTTATCAAAACGAGGGCATCGACAAAACGCGTGTGCTGATCAAGATCGCAGCCACGTGGGAAGGCATTGAAGCCGCGGCGCAACTGGAGCGCCAAGGCATACACACCAACCTGACGCTGTTGTTTTCGTTTGCCCAAGCCGTGGCATGCGGTGACGCTGGCGTCGCGTTGATATCGCCATTTGTCGGTCGAATTTACGATTGGCACAAAAAAGCCGCCGGTACGCAGTGGGATGAATCTGCCCAAGCGGGTGTGAACGACCCGGGCGTGCAAAGCGTGCGTCGTATTTATCACCACTACAAAAAGCACGGTATCGCTACCGAGGTGATGGGTGCGAGTTTTCGCAACACAGGACAGATCATTGCATTGGCAGGTTGCGACTTGCTCACCATCAGCCCGGAATTGCTGGCGCAATTACAAAGCAGCCAAGCGCCAGTGCAAGCTGCGTTGAAAGCAGAGTGGGCCCAGGCCATGGACCTGCCCGAATTGCATTTGAACCAAGCGCAATTTCGTTTTGCCATGAACGAAGACACCATGGCCAGCGACAAACTGGCCGAAGGCATACGAGCGTTTTGTGCCGATGCCCGCAAACTCGACGCATTGCTCAGCGCATAAACGTTTTTTCCGGCGTACAAATCCCACCGTATTTTTTGCCACATTCCAAGCTTGACTGGCCCACACCCAAGGCGTGTTATTTTTTCTTAAATTGCAGACAGGGGTCCTGGCGGGTACGAACGGGCGTGACCCAAATGAAATCGGCTTTGTCGCGCCAACTTTTCAGCCATTCATCCTTGTCTGCACGGGTGATCAATGGCCGATGTTCAAGCAGCAGCAGACTGACCACCCGCACATCTGGTTGATTGGCGCGAATGATTTGTGGCACCCCCAAGTGCTTCCACGCATGGCCATTGCCCGCCAACAACACCGATGGCAAGTGCTGCATCAGTACCGCAGCCATGCTGGCGTCGCGGGCGCGTTGTACCGCGATCATGGCGTCAAACATGTGGGCCGGCAGGGCGGAACAATGACCTTGATCGATCTCCTGTCGCAAAAGTTTCAAACTGGCGTCGTCCAGCTTTGCTTGGCGCAACAAGTGTTGCAATTCGGCTGAGACGCTGGCGCCTTGGCTTTTGAACACCTCTTTGGTTTGGGCGGCCGGGATATTGCCGCCATACAAAGCCAGTCCGGATTGCTGCACCGCTTCAAACAACACTTGGTGCAGCGGCCACTGCCAACCCGTCGCATCAAAGCCTGCTCGGACCAATGCCTCTGGCAAAGATTGCCGCATGTCGATAGCTTGGCCTGCGTCCATGTGCTCGGCCACGATGGTCACACCCCGCAATGACATGGCGCGCAGCAGATCTGCCCGCAACGCATGGTGTCTGGTGTTGTCGTGGACTTCGCCCCATACAGACACATCGGCTTGGTTCAAGGTGTTCAGCAAATCAGAAGGTGTGATTTGCTGACCACTGGCGACCTGAAAAAGTTGCTCACTGTCAGCCAAAGCGGGGAAAGCTTGTGCAGGGGACAACACGGTCAGCCAGATCAGGCCGAGAAACAATCGAAGCGTACGAAAAAAAACAAGGGGCAGCATGGCTTTGGAGCAGGTTTATAGAGCGATGGCGGGGGCAAAAAGAATTCAAATCTGTCAATGCGCATCACCTTAGCGCTTTTTGCTGTTGCCGTGGCCTCTCAAAACCATACCCCTGATGCGAAACTGTCTAAAAAATTGCATAGTTTAAGCAATCATAAAGAAATAAAGAAATTAAATATTTGAGAAATAAGGGTATAAAAAATGAATATCAGAACAAGGCATAAACCTTTTTAATACAAGCATGACGCTCGCCAAAACAGCCAACATCAAACAGCTGATCACTTTTCAAAAAGTGGCCAGGTTGGGTAATGTCAGTCTGGCAGCGGAAGAACTGTTTCTCAGCCAGTCAGCCACCTCTATACAACTCTCCAACCTTGAAGAGTCTGTCGGCACCAAGCTGCTCAGCCGCACCGGACGCGGCATCAGGCTGACCGAGGCCGGCGAAGTGCTCTACACATTGTGTGAGCGCGTGCTGAATGTATGGCAAGAAGTCAGTGACGAAATGGAGTCCTACTTGGGTGACTTCACCGGCACATTGCGCATTGGGGCGGTCACCACCGCTGAATATTGGTTGCCCCATGTGTTGGTCAATTTTGCGAATGCCCATCCCAAGGTGAAATTGAAGTTACAAGTGGCTAACCGAGATGAGGTGGTGCGATACCTGAGCGCCGATGAAATTGATCTGGCTGTGATGGGACGAGCGCCGCACGAGGTCAGGGTGAAATCGGTCAGTTTTGCTGACAACCCCACCGCGTTTTTGTCAGCGCCTTCGCATGTGTTGATGAACACGTCTGGTTTGAATTTGGAAATGCTTGCCAATGCCCACATGCTGGTGCGAGAAAAAGGATCTGGGGCACGGGCGTCCCTCGAGCGAATTTTCAAAAATGCAGGTCTCAAATTGTCGGTCGGGGCAGAGTTGTCCAGCAATGAATCAATCAAACAGCTGTGTATTGCCGGGCTAGGGCCAGCCTACATGTCTTTGCAGTCTTGTTTGTTGGAAATTCGCGCTGGGTTGTTGTCGGTGTTGCCATTGCCAAATAATCCAATGAACCGGCGTTGGAATGTGGTGCATTTGGAGCACAAACCTTTGTCCCAGGTGGCTTCAGTGTTCATGGACTATTTGATACGCCATGGTCAGACTCAAATAGAAGAGCAATTGGTCATGATGTCAAAGCTCCCGGTGGCGGGAGCGGTGGTGCTTCACAGCAACCCGACACAGCCAGAACATCCGTCGCCATGAAAAAACCCGCAGGGCGCAAACCGTGCGGGTTTTTTGTGGATGCGCAATTTCTACAAACTGCAGCGACTGTGCAACCTGGCTTACATGCCCATGCCGCCCATGCCGCCCATACCACCCATGTCGCCACCAGGCATGCCGCCGCCGGCACCTGACTCGTCCTTGGGTGAGTCAGCAACCATGGCTTCTGTGGTCAACATCAGTGAAGACACAGAGGCTGCGTTTTGCAACGCGGTGCGGGTCACTTTGGTGGGGTCCAAGATGCCCATTTCGATCATGTCGCCATAGGTGTCGTTGGCGGCGTTGAAGCCGTAGTTGCCCTTACCGGCCAACACTGCGTTGACGACCACTGAAGGCTCGCCACCGGCGTTGTAAACGATTTCGCGCAAAGGAGACTCAACGGCTTTCAACACCAGCTTGATACCGGCGTCTTGGTCAGCGTTGTCGCCCTTGATAGTGCCTGCGGCTTGACGGGCACGCAACAGCGCCACACCACCACCGGCCACAATGCCTTCTTCCACCGCAGCGCGGGTAGCGTGCAATGCATCTTCCACGCGGGCTTTTTTCTCTTTCATTTCGACTTCGGTGGCCGCGCCGACCTTGATCACTGCCACGCCACCGGCCAATTTGGCCACGCGCTCTTGCAGTTTTTCGCGGTCGTAGTCGCTGGTCGCTTCTTCGATTTGAATGCGGATTTGTTTGACACGTGCTTCGATGTCAGCAGCAGCACCTGCACCGTCGATGATGGTGGTGTTTTCTTTGCCGACTTCGATGCGCTTGGCAGAACCCAGATCAGCCAATGTGACTTTCTCCAGTGTCAGGCCGACTTCTTCTGCAATCACTTTGCCGCCGGTCAGGATGGCGATGTCTTCCAACATGGCTTTGCGGCGATCGCCAAAACCTGGTGCCTTGACAGCAACCACTTTCAAAATACCGCGGATGGTGTTGACCACCAACGTGGCCAGCGCTTCGCCGTCCACTTCTTCAGCAATGATCAGCAAAGGACGACCGGCTTTGGCCACGGCTTCGAGTGTGGGCAGCAGTTCGCGGATGTTGCTGATTTTTTTGTC
>CAMDSU010000086.1 GCA_945907335.1 Bordetella parapertussis
CCAATGACTTTCTGCAACGCTTGCAAAGCAACAAAAAAACTATGCGCCCGGATAAAACGGCTTACCCAAAGACGCCGGCATATTCACACGAATCCATTGCGGATTGCGAGAAATCAGCGCCAACACCACAATCGTTGCCACATACGGCAACATACTCAAAAACTGACTCGGCACCTCCACACCTGTTGCCTGCAAATGGAATTGCAACATCGTGACCCCGCCAAACAAATATGCTCCCAACAAAATCCGCGCAGGCCGCCACGTGGCAAACGTGGTGAGCGCCAAAGCAATCCAACCCTTGCCAGCAATCATGCCTTCCACCCACAACGGCGTGTAAATCACAGAAATATAGGCACCCGCCAAACCACACAAAGCGCCGCCGCAAACCACGGCCGCCAACCGGATACTGCGCACCGGATAACCCAAAGCGTGTGCCGATTGCGGCGACTCACCCACCGCACGCAACACCAATCCCGCGCGACTGCGTTGCAAAAACCAAATCAATGCCAAGGTCAAGCCTATCGCCAAATACACCATGGGATGGTGACGAAACAATGCCACGCCCAGCCCTGGCAAATCGGCCAAATAGGGCACCTCATAACTGAGTCGCTCTGGCAATTTGGCCTGCACATAACCCGTGCCGACAAACGCCGAAAACCCCACCCCAAACAAACTCAAGGCCAAGCCGGTGGCGTATTGGTTGGTATTCAAGCCAATCACCAATGCGCCGAAGAAAAGAGACAGCAAGGCCCCAGCACCCATGCCCGCCAAAAAACCCAGCAGATCACTGCCCGTGTTCACCACCGTGGCATAACCTGCAATCGCCGCACACAACATCATGCCCTCGGCGCCCAAATTGACGATACCGGCTTTTTCATTGATCAACAAACCCAAAGCCGCAATAGCCAACACCGTGCCGGCACTCAATGTGGCCGCTATCAACAATGCATAGGTTTCCATCAGGCAAGCCCCCTGGTAGTTGCACTGCGCCAGCGCAAGCGGTAATTCATCAACACATCACAAGCCAGCAGACAAAACAACAGCAGTCCTTGGAACACGCCGGTCAGTGATTTGGGCAAACCCAAGCGAGATTGCGCGAGCTCGCCGCCGATATAAAACATGCTCATCAAAATGGCTGAGAACACCATGCCTACGGGGTGTAAACGCCCTACAAATGCCACGATGATGGCGGCAAAACCATAGCCCACAGGCACATACGGCGTGAGTTGCCCGATAGGCCCAGCCACTTCCAAAGCGCCAGCCAATCCGGCACAAGCGCCAGACACCAGCAACGCCACCCAAATAGCGCGGCGCGACGAAAACCCGGCATAACGAGCAGCGGCCGGTGACAGCCCACCGATTTGTTGCGCCCAACCTGCAAGGGTGCGAAATAAAAATATCCACAGCACCAAGACACCCGCCAAAGCGAGAAATACACCGATGTTGATGCGCGATCCTTTGAACAAGCGCGGCACCTGAGTGGCCGCTTCAAAGGTTTTGGTTTGAGGAAAGTTGTAACCCATCGGGTCTTTCCAAGGGCCGTATACCAAATAGCCCAGCACCATGATGGCCACGTACACCAACATCAAACTGACCAAAATTTCATTGGCATGGAAGCGGTCTCGCAACCAAGCGGTGATGGCCGCCCAACACATGCCGCCTATCAACCCGGCGCACAGCACCAGCACAAAAAACCATCCACCGCTGCTTTTTTCTGCCAGCAATGCCACGCCCGTGGCAAACACAGCACCCATGACGTACTGGCCTTCAGCGCCGATGTTCCATACATTGGAGCGAAAGCACAGCGCCAACCCCAATGCAATCAACAACAACGGCGTGGCCTTGACCACCAATTCACCCAAGGCATAGCCGCTGCGTATTGGTTCCCAGAAAAACACCAGCAAACCTTTGACCGGGTCTTTGCCCAGCGCCATGAACAACAAGACACCCAAGATAACCGTCAATACCAAGGCCAACAACGGCGACGCAATACGCCAAAACGCAGAGGGTTCGGGCCGGGCTTCAAGTTTCCACACGTTAATGCACCTTCTCTTTTTCATCTGTCCACAGACCGCTCATCCAACTGCCGATCTTGGCCACGGTCGCTTGTGCGCGTGACAGCGACGGCGATATGCGCCCTTGCGCCATCACATGCATGCGGTCACACAGTTCAAACAATTCGTCAAGTTCTTCACTCACCACCAACACCGCACAACCCGCGTCGCGCAACGCCATGAGTGCCGAGCGAATTTGGGCCGCAGCGCCAACATCGACCCCCCAAGTCGGCTGCGACACGATCAACAAACGCGGGGCCGCATCGATTTCACGTCCGACAATAAATTTTTGCAAATTACCACCAGACAAAGACTGTGCCGCCGCCTGCGGGCCACCTGCTTTGACTTGGTATTTGGCGATGATGGCACTGGCTTGTGCAGCCAGTGCCGACATGTTGACCCAACCCAAACGGCTGACCGCCTCACTGCGCGTGAGCAACAGGTTATGCGCCAAACTCAGGGTGGGCACTGCGCCGCGACCGAGGCGTTCATCGGGCACAAAATGCAAACCCAATGCACGTCGTTGCGCGGGATCGCGTTGGCCCACCGGCTGTCCCGCCAAACGAATACTGTCAGGCGCGGCCCGCACATCCTCGCCGCTCAATGCATACAACAACTCGCGCTGGCCGTTGCCCGATACACCCGCGATACCCACGATTTCCCCTTGGTGGACTTGTAAATCCACGCCAGATAAATGGGTGCCAAACGGATCCAAGCGCGGCAAACTGAGTTGCCGCACATCCAGCACCAATTCGCCATGCTGTCGCTGACTGTGCACCAATGCAGGGGGTTCGCTGCCAATCATCATCTGGCTCAATGAGGCATTGGTTTGCTCGCGCGGATCGCACTCACCGCTGACTCGTCCACCGCGCAATACCGTGCAATGGGTGCACAGTGCACGGATCTCGTGCAACTTGTGGCTGATGTACAAAATGCTGCAGCCTTCTGCCACGAGTTGACGCAACACGGCAAATAATTTGTCCACCGCTTGCGGTGTGAGCACAGAAGTGGGCTCATCCAAAATCAATAAACGCGGTTCACACAGCAAGGCCCGGATGATTTCCACACGCTGCATTTCACCCACGCTTAAGGTGTGCACCGGACGCTCAGGTTCCAAGTCCAAGCCATAGGCGGCAGACTTGTCGCGGATGCGGCGACTGACCTCGGCAAGCGAGAGGGAATTGTCCAAGCCCAGCCACACGTTTTGCGCCACCGTTAAGGTGTCAAACAAACTGAAATGCTGAAACACCATGCTGATGCCCAGTTGCCGTGCTTGCTGGGGATTGCGAATCTGCACCGACTTGCCATTGAATCGGATGTCACCTTGGTCGGGCTGCACCGCGCCGTAAATGATCTTCATCAGGGTGGATTTGCCAGCGCCGTTTTCACCAAGAATGGCGTGAATTTGGCCGGGCATGACTTGCAGAGAAACACGGTCATTGGCCAAGACTGCCGGGTATTGTTTGGAGATGCCACGCAACTCCAGCAAAGCTTCATGGCTCATGGGGCGATTCCGTTCGTGCGTTCCGGTGCAACAATAGCTTCTAAACAACTTTGCAGAGTTGGCATGACATTCCCCAAACTTGATGTGATCCACCGTCGCCGGCTTTTTTCGCTGACCAATGTACCACCGGCGCGCACATTGCTGGACGTGCTGCGCGAGGAGCTGCGTGCCACCGATACCAAAGAAGGTTGCGCCAGTGGCGACTGCGGCGCCTGCACCGTGGTGCTCTCAAAACCAGACAACAGCCACGCGCACAGCGTCAACAGCTGCATACGCATGGCGCATTCCGCCCATGGCTTGAAGGTGACCACAGCCGCCGACCTGTCAGCTGACGGACGACTCCATCCGGTGCAACAGGCTTTGGTGGACCATCATGCCTCACAGTGCGGCTTTTGCACACCGGGATTTGTCATGAGTTTGTATGACTTATACCAACGCGTAGATGGCCAAGCTGTGACCCGCGAACAGGCCTTAGAAGCGGTATCGGGCAACTTGTGTCGCTGTACCGGTTACCGGCCCATCATTGACGCCGCCTGTGCCATGCACACTTACCCTCGGCCGGAGACACCCCCCACACTGCCACGCCACACCGACACGCGCGACCCCTTGAACCCGCACTACGCCTTGCCCGATTCACTGGCGCAGTTGCTGCCTTTGAGAGCGCGTTTTCCCAAAGCGCAATTGATGGCCGGTGGCACCGACGCCGGTTTGTGGGTCACACAACAACACCGCCAATTTCAGCAAGTGATTGACCTCACACGAGTCAAAGAGTTATTGCGCGTTGAACGATACCCGCACCATATCGCCATTGGTGCAGCCGTCAATTTGCATGATGCATTCGCCGCCTTGGCCGAGTGGCGAGGCTCGGTGGCGCATTTTGCAGATCGGTTCGCGGGGCGGCCAGTGCGCCAGTCGGGCACGTTGGGCGGCAACATCGCCAACGGCTCACCGATTGGCGACAGCATGCCGCTGTTGATCGCGCTGGGTGCGCATGTGGTGTTGATGGCCTGGCGCAAAGGCCGCATGGTCAGTCGGCATGTGCCGCTGGAAAACTTTTACTCGGGTTACCGTCAAACTGCCTTGCAAGCCGATGAAGTACTGTGCTGGATCGTCGTGCCCAAGCCTTTGGCGGGCGAGCAACTGGTGCATGACAAAGTGTCCAAACGTTGGGAGGATGACATTTCAGCGGTTTGTCTGGCCATGCAATGGCACTTGAAAAACGGTGCCGTGCAATCGGTGCGTATTGCGGTGGGCGGTGTGGCCGCTACGCCGGTTCGCGCTTACCAAACCGAGGCTGTGCTCGTCGGGCAGGTCTGGAATGAAACGACCATCGCAAAAGCACAGCACGCGATTGCAAAAGAGTTTTCACCCATCAGCGACATGCGGGCCAGCGCCGATTACCGCCGCCGTTTGTTGCAACAGTTGTTACAGCGTACATGGTTAGCGCAACAAGGCCATGCGGTGACGCAATTGGCAGACCTGATATGAACCGCTCTGCCCACCATGAAAGTGCGCACCTGCATGTGCAAGGTTTGGCAACCTACATAGACGATTTGCCGCTGACCGAAGGCACGTTACATGCTGCACCGATTCTGAGCACGGCCGCTAACGGACGCGTTCTCTCGTTGGACTTGAGTGCTGTCATGTCCGCTGAAGGCGTGCGCGCTGTGGTCACGGCTGAAGATATTCCCGGCGACAAGCTGTTGTCCACGTTTGTACATGACGAACCGGTGTTTGCTTATGCACGGGTAGACCACATTGGTCAGGTGCTGGGCTTGGTGGTGGCTGAGACGCACCTGCAAGCACGTGCCGCCGCGCAACTTGCCGTGTTGAAAGTCGAAGCAGAACAAGCACAGTTGAATGCACGGGATGCGCAATCGCAAAACGCCACCGTGTTACCGCGTGTCCATGTGGCACGTGGTGAAGCGCAGTCCGCGATGAACAAAGCGCCGCATCAACTGCAAGGGCAACTCGAGATCGGCGGCCAAGAACACTATTACTTGGAAACACAAATTGCCTATGCCATACCGCAAGACAACGGGGAATGGTTGATACACAGCAGCACCCAACACCCGGGCGAAGTGCAGCATTGGGTGGCGCATGCATTGCATCTGCCCATGCACGCAGTGCGCGTGGTCTGCAGACGCATGGGCGGCGGATTTGGCGGCAAAGAAACACAGGCCGGTCATCTGGCGGTGTGGGCGGCCTTGGCTGCTTTGAAAACGGATAAGCCGGTGAAGATGCGTTTGTCGCGCGAAGACGATTTTTTGGTCACCGGCAAACGCCATCCGTTCAGCCACGATTTCAAAGCCGGTTTTGACGACACAGGCTTGTTGCTGGCCTTGCAATCCACCCAATGGGCACATTGCGGATTCAGCGCCGACCTGAGCGGCCCGGTTGCGGACCGCGCGGTGTTCCACACCGACAACGCGTACTTTTTATCTGACGTAGACATCGTCTCGCACCGCAGCAAACTCAATACGCAAAGCCACACCGCGTTTCGCGGATTCGGCGGCCCGCAAGGCATGATGCTGATCGAAACCGTGATGGGCGATATCGCGCGGCAATTGCAACTCGACCCGCTGGATGTGCGCTTGCGCAACCTGTATGGCGAAGCACCGCGCAACACCACCCCTTTCGGCATGACGGTGGAGGACAACATCCTGCCTGAGTTGATGACCCAGTTAGCGAATGACTGCAACTACCGACAACGGCGTGCAGAGATTGCGCAATGGAACGCGCAAAACACCATCATCAAAAAAGGCATGGCGCTCACGCCAGTCAAATTCGGCATCAGTTTCACCGCCACGCAATTCAACCAAGCCGGTGCCTTGGTGTCGGTGTACACCGACGGCAGTGTGCGCATCAACCACGGCGGCACCGAAATGGGACAAGGCTTGCACACCAAGGTCTGCGCCATCGTGGCAGATGTGTTGAGCATCCCGTTCGAGCAAGTGCGCATCAGCAGCAGCGACACCGACAAGATCGCCAACGCCAGCGCCACTGCGGCTTCCAGCGGCACCGACTTGAACGGTCGCGCGGCAGAGCGAGCCGCTTTGCAAGTGAAACACAATATCGCAGACTGTTTAGCCAAAGCCGACGGCTGCACAGCAGAGGAAGTGTTGTTCAAGCTAGGCGTTATCCACACACCGGCCAAACAACGCAGCTTTACCGAAGCGGTGCAATTCGCCTACAGCCAACGGGTTCAGTTGTGGAGCGACGGTTTTTATGCCACGCCAAAAATCCATTACGACCGGCAAACCTTGTCTGGCAGACCGTTCTTTTATTTTGCCTACGGCGCTGCATGCAGCGAAGTCGCGATTGACACGTTGACCGGCGAACATAAATTGTTGCGCGTGGACATATTGCACGATGTTGGCAAGTCACTAAACCCAGCGATAGACATCGGTCAGATCGAAGGCGGGTTTGTGCAAGGTTTGGGATGGCTGACCACCGAAGAACTGGTCTGGGATGCGAACGGTAAATTGCTGACACGGGGCGCGAGCACCTACAAAATCCCGACAGCCGCTGACATACCCCGGCACTTCAACATCCAACTCTGGCATGAAACCAACCGCGAAGACACCATAGGCGGCAGCAAAGCTGTGGGTGAACCGCCGTTCATGCTGGCTATGAGCGTGTACGAAGCATTGCGCGACGCAGTCGGTCAATGCTTGGGCGGCCATACGCCTGTGCAATTGAACACACCAGTCACACCCGAGCGTGTGTTGATGGCATTGCAAACGCCAGCTTCAACCACCGCC
>CAMDSU010000087.1 GCA_945907335.1 Bordetella parapertussis
CGTCATGCCACTGATGCTGCCGATGATGTCGGGCATCACTGCCAGTTGCTCGCAGCCGATAGCGCAAGTTTCCAAAATAGACGGTGTGAGTTTGAGGCGATCCAGCATGGGGCCGTCCAAACCGTTGGCCTTGGCCTTTTGCAAATCTGTTTGGTTGGCGATGACCAGTGCCTCGGTGTCGCTGCGCAACAAGCGGGCAAGCTCTCGCAATGCATGGCTTTTGCTGGCGGCTGTGGCCTTGGCCATGACGGCGCTGGCGGCTTTGGCCTGTTGTCCCAAGGCCAACATCAGTTCAGGAATAGTGTGTGCGTTCATGCACCGATTTTGGCAGAGAAGACGCCAGTTTCAGAAATAGCCGCAGATGTGAGCAGACATCACCTGCAACCGCTGTTCAGCGCGGGCTGCAAGCCTTGCTGAACATCAGCGCCAAGCGCAACAAGGCCTGCCAGTTATCCTTGGGCCATGTGGGCAATTTCATGCCTTTGACAATACCGTCTACCTGATGGGCGCTTTGCAGCAGTCGCTCAAGCTGCGCTGTTTTGAGCTGTGGCAGTACACGCTCGAACAAACGTTCTTTCAAACCCCAGACCCTTTGCTCGCGCAAGACTTGGGGCAACGGACGACCGGCTGCCACCGCGTCTTTCACTCGTTTCAAGCTGCGAATGTCCTCTGCCAAGGTGTAATGCACCAAAACCTCGGACACACCCTCGGCTTGCAAACCATCCACCATTCGCTGCACCCTCAGGTGCTGTCCGGCCAGAACCGCTTCGGTGAGTTTGAACACGTCATACCGGGCCACATTCAACACGGCGCGCTCTATCTGCTCAAAACTCAATTCACCCGGCGCATACAGCAAACCCAGTTTTTGAATTTCTTGATGTGCTGCCAATAAATTGCCTTCCACCCGGTCGGCAAAAAACTGCAGGCTGCGCTGCCCTTCTTCGCCTTCACGCACCCTTTGCTGTTGTTGGCCGAGCCGGTGTGCAATCCAAGCAGGCAAGCCAGCGCGCTCTATCGGATCGAGTTGCACCGTGGCACCATGGTTGTCTAACGCCATGAACCAGCCAGTGCTTTTGGCCGTCTTGTCTAAGCGAGGCAACAACACCAACAGCAACACGTCCTGCTGATCAGCCATGCGCTCTGCCAACGACTGCAAGGCCACGCTGCCTTCCTTGCCAGGCTTGCCGGAGGGAATACGCACATCCATCAACAGCTTGTCAGAGAAGAGGCTCATCGCACCGGCAGCCGCTTGCACCGACTCCCAATCAAAATGCGCGCCCGCCACTGTGAACACATGGCGCTCGGTATAGCCTTGGTCACGCGCTGTCTGTCGAATCAGATCAGCCGCCTCTTGTTGCAGCAAAGGTTCGTCACCGTGCAATGCATAAATGCTGCGCAAGCCCTTGGCCAACTGTTCTTGCAAACGTGCGGCAGCGATTTGCATGGCCAATGGTCAGGGCAAACGCGCCGCAGCGATTCGCCGGATCAGTTGCTGCACCAGGTCCGAACGCATATCGCGGTAGAGCAATTGCTCTTCGGCTTCCTTGGACAGGGCCGCGGTTTCGCTGAAACTGATTTCGCGCTCTTGCACGATCTCGGTCTCCGGAATAAGTTCATCGCCACTGCGGGTACGCAGTCGGAAATTTACCCGCAAACGCAAGGTGAATTCACGCACCGTGCCAGTGGATGTGCGACTGAGAATCACCTTCTCTTGCAACTCTTGCAAAATTTCCAGAATCACATCGGCGCGCTCAATCTCTCGCGCATTCGAGATGACCTCCAAATTGCCTATGCTTTTGAGATTGCGCTTGAGCAGTTGCCCAAAAAGCGAAGTTTCGGCAATATTGCTGTACAGGGTTTTGAAGGGCAAATCCGGCGCTTTGCGCAATTTAAAACCGCATGCGGAGAGTGCCCCCAACGTCGCCACAGTTACGCCTATGCGCGCGCCTTGCTGCAACCATTGGCGGCGTGAGCTTGATAAGGTGTGGCGGGTATGCATGGTCAGATCACCAAGTTCACCAAGCGCCCGGGGACGACGATGATTTTTTTGGGCGTGGCTCCCTGGGACTGCTTTTGAAAAGCCTCACTGGCCAAAGCCGCTTGTTCGATCGCGGCTTTGTCGGCATTCGCGCTGACCACCAGCGAGCCGCGCAGTTTGCCGTTGACCTGCAACATCAGTTCAATTTCATCACGCACCAACGCGGTGTCATCAACGCTTGGCCAAGTGGCATCCCACAAACTGCCATGGACCTTGTCATAGCCCAAGTCCAGCCACAGGTGAGAACTCAGGTGCGGGCACACCGGGTACAGCACACGCAACAAAATAGACAGGCATTCAGCCAATGCAGCCGCGTCCTCTTGGGTGTCACTGAGTTCAGCATCCTCGAGGGCGTTGAGCATCTTCATAACCGCGGAAACCACGGTGTTGTATTGCATGCGCTCGTAGTCGTAATTGGCCTGCTTGAGCACACTGTGGATATCAAGCCGCAAGGCTTTGGCGGCCTTGCCAAAGCCAGCCGCGCGTCCTGTCGCCAACCCATTGGCGATGCGCTGGCGGTGCTGGTGCGCAAAATTCCACACCCTGCGCAAAAACCGGTAACTGCCTTCCACCGCCGAGTCGTTCCACTCCAACGTGGCCTCGGGGGGCGCGGTGAACATGGTGTACAGACGTGCGGTGTCAGCGCCGTAGCGCTCGATCAGGTCTTGCGGATCGACACCGTTGTTCTTGCTTTTGCTCATGGTGCCCACGCCTTCATAGACGATGGGTGTACCGGCAGGCAAATGGCCTTTGGCTTCTTTGAGTACAGCGCCAATCACTTTGCCATTGGCATCATGTTGGTCTTGCACCTCGTGCGGCCAGAAATATTCGATACCGCCCTTGTCGCTTTTGCGCGAGTAAATATGGTTGAGCACCATGCCTTGTGTCAGCAGTTTGGTGAATGGTTCGTCCACCTTCACCAAGCCTAAATCGCGCATGACCTTGGTCCAAAAACGCGCATACAGCAAATGCAAAATGGCGTGTTCGATGCCGCCGATGTACTGGTCCATGCCACTGCCGCCCGTGGCAATACCCTCTTGGCGCATCCAATAGTCGGTGCCATCGGCCACCATCTTGTCGGCGTTGGTCGGGTCGCAATAGCGCATGTAGTACCAACTGGAATCGACAAACGTGTCCATGGTGTCGGTTTCACGCCGCGCTGGTTTGCCGCAGGTCGGACACACGACCCCTTTGTGGAAACCCTCGTGCTTGTGCAAAGGGTTGCCCGAGCCATCAGGAATGCAGTCTTGCGGCAACACCACCGGCAGGTCTTTTTCCGGCACGGGTACGGCGCCGTGTTCATCGCAATGGATGATGGGAATCGGCGTGCCCCAATAGCGCTGGCGGCTCACCCCCCAGTCACGCAAACGCCAAGTGATTTTTTTTTCGCCCAAGCCTTTGGCTGCGAGTAGCTCGGACACTTTGTTCACTGCATCTTTGAAGCGCAGTCCATCAAGCAGGCCGGAGTTGATGCAAACGCCGTCTTTCGTGGCGTACCAGTCTTGCCAAACTTGGTTGTCAAATGAACCAGCATTGAACGAACCAGGAGCCGCAGATGTGGGGCTTACCTCTGGTGAGGAGTCGGAGCCTGCGACCGACGAGCCGGGGGCAGTCACCGCAGCGGCACCAACACTGACCACCTGCTTAATCACCAACTGGTACTTCAACGCAAACGCAAAATCCCGCTCGTCATGCGCCGGCACACCCATGACCGCGCCGTCGCCGTAACTCATCAACACATAGTTGCCAATCCACAAAGCCACTTGTTCGCCGGTCAAAGGATGCGTCACTTTCAAACCGGTGTCCCTGCCAACCTTGTCTTTCAAAGCCAACTCGGCTTCGGTCGTGCCACCCGCTTTGCATTCCTCGATGAATGCAGCCAGTTTGGGATTGCCAAGGGCAGCATGCAGCGACAGCGGATGCTCGGGCGCGACCGCGCAAAACGTCACGCCCATGATGGTGTCGGCACGCGTGGTGAACACATACATGCGACCGTCTTGTATCAACTGACCGGAAGCATCCCGGATGTCGTGCGTGAACGCAAACCGCACACCCTCGGATTTGCCGATCCAGTTTTCCTGCATCAAACGCACTTTGTCCGGCCAGCCGTTCAACGTGGCTTTGGGGTTGCCGATTTGCACATGGTCAAGCAACTCCTGTGCGTAATCGGTGATCTTCAAGTAGTAGCCGGGGATCTCGCGTTTTTCCACCACCGCACCCGTGCGCCAGCCCTTGCCATCAATCACCTGCTCGTTGGCCAACACGGTCTGGTCCACCGGGTCCCAATTCACTACCTGGGTTTTGCGGTAGGCCACGCCAATATCTAGCATCTTCAAAAACAACCACTGGTTCCATTTGTAATAGCTCGCATCGCAGGTGGCGACTTCGCGCGACCAGTCGATGGCCAGCCCCATGGCCTGCATTTGCTGCTTCATGTAAGCGATGTTTTCATAAGTCCACTTGGCCGGTGGCACGCCGTTTTTCAGCGCCGCGTTTTCAGCTGGCAAGCCAAATGCGTCCCAGCCCATGGGCATGAGCACATTGAAGCCCTTCATGCGCAAATGGCGGGTGAGCATGTCGTTGATGGTGTAGTTGCGCACATGGCCCATGTGCAATTTGCCGCTGGGGTACGGCAACATGGAGCAAGCGTAGTACTTGGGGCGCGACTTGTCTTCGGTGACGCGGTAAACATCGGCCTGCGTCCATGCCAACTGTATGGCCTGCTCTATGGTGGATGCGGTGTATTCGGGATGTGCGCCGCTGTGACGCTGTGAAGAAATATCGGTGTGTGACATGGGGCTCAATAAGAAACCCCGTGCGCGCTCAGTTGCGCGGTGCCGGGGCGGTTGTGTCGATTTTAGGCCCTGCAGACTGCACCGCCAGCGACACGCTGCGCAACTCGGATTTTTGAATTTCCGCCATGGCTTCGGCAACACGCCCGTATGGCACGGTTTTGTCGATGTTCAATTGCACTTCAGTGGCTTGGGCAGACTGCGCTCTGAGGCTCAATGCTGCGGCCAGTTGTGCCATGGGCAAAGCTTGTCCGTCTACCGAGACTTGGCCATCGGCCTTTATGGAAATTTCAAGCGGCGCGGGTTTGGCCGAACTGGTAGCCACATCGACCTGTGGCAATTCCATGTGCAACGCCCCAGTCATCATGGGAGCGGCGATGATGAAAATGACCAACAACACCAACATGACATCGACCAGCGGTGTGACATTGATCTCAGCCATGGGTGTGTAAGAAGGGCGGGATTCAAATTCTCCAAATGCCATGTCAGCGCCTCAGCGAGCTTGTATCGACTTAGCTTGCGCCAACGCGCGCAAGTCGTAGGCCAGCCCTTCAAGCTCGCTGTCCAAACGGGCCAATCGACGGCCCATCAGGTTGTAGGCCATGACCGCAGGAATCGCCACCGCCAAGCCAGCTGCCGTCATCACCAAAGCCTCGCCCACCGGCTGTGCGACTTTGTCCAAGGTGTACTGGGCAGAGGCTGCCAGATTGGTGAGCGCATGGAATATGCCCCACACCGTGCCAAGTAATCCGACAAACGGCGCCGTAGAACCAATGGTGGCCAGCAGGTCTTGACCAAATTGCAAGCGCGAGCGAACCGCTTGCAAGCCCTCGCGCAGGCGACGGGTCAACTGGTCAGAGGCTGCCACTTGCGCGGACATGCCTTGGTCTGCATGGGTGACGGCTTCCAACAAAGGCAGGAACATCGCTTGCGAATCAGCCGCCAGCCAATGGGCACGCGCCTGTGACCAATCGCCCGCCTGCCAAAACAGCGCCTTGCACGACGCGAGATTGCGAATCGCCAGATGCAGCAACCAAGATTTGTAAACAATGATGAACCAACTGACCACCGACATCACCAACAACAGCAAAGCAACCGTGATACTCACGCCATCGCTTTGCAAGATCAGGTCGTTGAAGTTCATCGATCAGTGTGGGAAAGGTTCAAACCCAAAACGTCAAACATATCGAACAGGCCACTGCGTTGCTGCGCAAGAAACCTGGCGGCACGCAAACTGCCTTGGGCATAGGTACTGCGACTGGCTGATTTGTGCGTGATTTCAATGCGCTCGCCTTCTGTGGCGAACATCACGGTATGGTCACCGACGATGTCTCCGCCGCGTATGGTTGAAAAGCCAATGCTGCCTGGTACGCGCTCGCCAGTGTGGCCATAACGTTCGTACACGGCACAATCTTTCAAAGAGCGGCCCTGGGCAGTGGCGATCACCTCCCCCATTTTCAAGGCAGTGCCGGACGGCGCATCCACTTTGTGCTTGTGGTGGGCTTCGGTGATTTCAATGTCGTAGCCGTCGCTCAGCGCGAGCGCCGCCATTTGCAGCAGTTTGAGGGTGACATTCACGCCCACGCTCATATTGGGCGCCATCACAATGGCAATGTCCTTGGCGGCTGTTTGAATAGCAGCTTTTTCCGCGTCAGAAAATCCCGTGGTACCGATCACCATTTGCACGCCTAAACGACGGCATGCCGCTAAATGCTGCATGGTGCCTTCAGGCCGTGTGAAATCGATCAGTACCTGTGCATTTTGCAAGCCTGCAGTGATATCGCTGGTGATAGGCACACCGACAGGCTGACCCAAAAACAATCCGGCATCGACACCCAATTGCGGGCTGTTTGGCAAGTCCAGTGCTGCTGCCAGTTGCAAATCTGGGGAACGCACCACCGCTTCGATCAACATGCGCCCCATGCGGCCGCCCGCACCAGCGATGGCAATACGTCGTGGAGACGAGGCAGATGCGTTCATGCGATGGGCCTTTATCTGGCGGGTGATTCCAAGGGCGGGTATTGTTTGCGCGGCGCAGTGGCCTCAGTCGCTGTGTCGAGCGCATTGCTGCCTGACGTTTGCGCTTTGAATTTGTCCAATTCCTGCGGCGTGGCCTGTAAGCGGGGAACTTTTTTTCTTTCCTCCGGTGTGGTCAAGCGTTCGGCAAATTCGGATTCACTGGGAAGTTCATCGGCCTCGTAGCGGTAAAAAGCTTCATTTTGAAAGAACACAGACAGTTTGCGTTGTTGGGGCTGAGTGCCTTTGCGTTGGATAGTGAACGCATAGTCCCAACGGTCCGCATGGAAAACACTGGCAATCAATGGGGTGCCCAAAATTTCTTTGACTTGGTTGCGGGTCATGCCAGGGCGCAAAGCCTGCACCTGCTCTTTGGACACGAAATTGCCTTGCACCACTTCGATACGGTAGGGAGTGACCTTGCGCATGGCACGGGCCACAGGGTCATC
>CAMDSU010000088.1 GCA_945907335.1 Bordetella parapertussis
AACAGTGGTTTCACCTGCATACAACCAAGCCCCAGGAAAACCTAAATCGGGGCGGTATCCCGCTTTTAGCCCAAGTAATTTTTCATAAAAATCCAATGCGGCTTTTGGGTCAGCTGCGATTGCTGTGAAGTGGTTCATTCCAGTGATCATGGGTAAAAGCATAATCACTTTGTGGGCAACCTGCAATGGATTGACGCGCAGGTTTCTAAAAAGAAAAATTCAGGCGTTGAATCATGTACGAGGCCTAGGAATTGGCGGAGAGGGCGGGATTCGAACCCGCGGAGGGCTATTAACCCTCACACGCTTTCCAGGCGTGCGACTTAAACCGCTCATCCACCTCTCCGAAGAGGTCATTGTAACAGTCGTCTCCGAGGGTACACTTTAAGGTTTGGCAGTCAAGTACGGGAAACCGGCACGGAGCAATTGATGAAATTTCGTTTTCCCATCGTCATCATTGATGAAGATTTTCGTTCAGAAAATACGTCCGGTTTAGGCATTCGTGCCTTGGCCCAAGCCATCGAAGGCGAGGGCTATGAAGTGATGGGTGTCACAAGTTATGGCGATCTGAGTCAATTTGCCCAACAACAATCGCGCGCCAGTGCATTCATTTTGTCGATTGACGATGAAGAATTCACACCAGGGCCAGATTTGGATCCGGCGGTTTTGAATTTGCGTAACTTCATCGATGAAGTGCGCCGCAAAAATTCCGATGTGCCCATTTATGTGTACGGCGAGACCAAAACCTCTAGGCATTTACCTAACGACATTTTGCGTGAGTGACATGGCTTCATTCATATGTTTGAAGACACCCCAGAGTTTGTCGCGCGTCACATCATTCGCGAAGCCAAAAGCTATTTGGAAGGCGTTCAACCTCCGTTTTTTAAAGCCTTGCTTGACTATGCCGAAGACGGTTCCTATTCATGGCATTGCCCCGGACATTCTGGCGGCGTGGCATTTTTGAAAAGTCCAGTTGGACAAATGTTCCATCAATTTTTTGGTGAAAACATGTTGCGCGCTGACGTGTGCAATGCGGTGGAAGAATTGGGTCAGTTGCTTGACCACGATGGCGCCATTGGTGAGAGCGAGCGTAACGCTGCGCGTATCTTCAATGCCGACCATTGTTTCTTTGTCACCAATGGCACCAGCACGTCAAACAAAATTGTTTGGCATCACACCGTGGCCCCCGGCGATGTGGTGGTGGTCGACAGGAACTGCCATAAATCTGTATTGCATGCGATCATCATGACCGGCGCGATTCCCGTATTTTTAAAGCCCACACGTAACCATTTCGGCATCATTGGTCCTATTTCGAAAAGTGAATTCGAGCCCGAGGCTATCAAAGCAAAAATCAAAGCCAATCCTTTGCTCAAGGGTCAGGACTTTGAATCGATCAAGCCCAAGGTCATGACCTTGACGCAGTCAACATATGACGGTGTTTTGTACAACACTGAAACCATCAAACATATGTTGGATGGCTATATCCCCAATTTGCATTTTGATGAAGCCTGGTTGCCGCATGCTGCCTTCCATCCTTTTTATGGCACTTACCATGCGATGGGAAAAAAACGCGCACGGCCTAAAAAAGCCATGGTGTACTCGACCCAATCAGTACACAAATTATTAGCGGGCATCAGCCAAGCCAGCCATGTGTTGGTGCAAGACTCGCAAGACCATCAGTTGGACAGGCATTTGTTCAATGAAGCCTATTTGATGCACACCAGCACCAGCCCTCAGTACAGCATCATTGCCAGTTGTGATGTGGCGGCCGCCATGATGGAGCCTCCCGGTGGAACGGCTTTGGTGGAAGAGAGCATTGCCGAGGCTTTGGATTTCCGTCGCGCTATGCGCAAGGTAGACGCCGAATATGGCAAGGACTGGTGGTTCAAGGTATGGGGGCCAGACAACTTGGTGGAAGACGGTGTAGGGCGCTCGGATGATTGGGTGATCAAGGCAGAAAAAAAAGGGCGTGTCAAAAAAACAGATGCGCCGAACTGGCATGGCTTTGGCGATTTGGCCGATGGCTTCAATATGCTGGACCCTATCAAGGCCACCATTGTCACGCCGGGATTGCGGCTTGATGGCAAATTCGATGACGCTGGAATACCCGCCAGCATTGTTACCAAATTTTTAGCAGAACACGGCGTGATTGTCGAGAAAACCGGCCTCTACAGTTTTTTCATCATGTTCACCATCGGCATTACCAAAGGCCGTTGGAATTCATTGTTGACTGCATTGCAACAGTTCAAAGATGACTACGACCGCAACCAACCGATGTGGCGCATCTTGCCCGAGTTTTGTCAAAAAATGCCCAAGTATGAACGCATGGGCTTGCGTGATTTATGCCACCACATACATACCCTGTATGCCAAGCATGACATCGCCCGTTTGACCACAGATATGTATTTAAGCGACTTGAAGCCTGCCATGAAACCGAGCGATGCGTACGCTCAAATTGCGCACCGTAATACGGAACGTGTGCCGATTGACCAACTGATCGGTCGTATCACCACCAGTTTGGTCACCCCTTACCCGCCCGGTATTCCTTTGCTGATTCCTGGTGAAGTTTTCAACCAAAAAATTGTTGATTACCTGAAATTTGCCCGTGAATTTAATTTGAAATGTCCGGGTTTTGAAACAGATATTCATGGCTTGGTCGAAGAAAAAGACGAACTGGGCGTCACTCATTATTTTGCAGATTGCGTCAAACTTTAATCCGTTCATGTCAGCTATGAATTCAACCAAATTTACATTCACTTCACACAGTATTCAGGAATGGGAAAAGGCTGCGGCTAAATCTGCACCTGGCGGAGACACTCAAAAGCTCAATTGGGTCACGCCCGATGGGATCACCGTCAAACCGCTGTATACCGTTGAAGACACTGCCAACTTACCGCACACCCATACATTACCCGGCTTTGCGCCTTTTTTAAGGGGTCCGCAAGCCACCATGTATGCGGTTCGCCCATGGACCATTAGGCAGTATGCAGGGTTTTCTACTGCTCAAGAGTCGAATGCCTTTTACCGCAAGGCTTTGGCTGCTGGCGGACAAGGTGTATCGGTCGCCTTCGATTTGGCTACGCACCGTGGTTATGACTCCGACCATCCACGGGTCACCGGCGATGTGGGGAAAGCCGGTGTCGCCATCGACTCTGTTGAGGACATGAAGATTTTGTTTGATCAGATTCCTTTGGACAAGGTGTCTGTGTCTATGACCATGAACGGCGCGGTGTTGCCGGTGCTTGCAGGTTATGTGGTGGCAGCCGAGGAGCAGGGGGTGTCGCAGGACCAACTCAGTGGCACGATACAAAACGATATTCTCAAAGAATTCATGGTGCGCAACACCTATATTTATCCGCCTGAGCCAAGCATGCGTATCGTGGGTGACATCATTGCCTACACAGCCAGTCACATGCCTAAGTTCAACTCCATCAGCATCAGCGGATACCACATGCAAGAAGCTGGTGCCAACCAAGCGTTGGAGTTGGCATTGACCTTGGCCGATGGTCAGGAGTATGTGCGCACCGCCATGAAGCAAGGTTTGGACGTGGATGCATTTGCACCTCGGCTGTCGTTCTTTTGGGCGATTGGCATGAATTTCTATTTGGAAATCGCCAAGATGCGTGCGGCCCGACTGCTTTGGTGTCGCATCATGCAAGATGTGGGGGCCAAAAATCCAAAGAGTTTGATGCTCAGAACCCACTGCCAAACTTCGGGTTGGTCATTGACAGAACAAGACCCTTACAACAATATTGTGCGCACCACCATCGAAGCCATGGCTGCGGTTTTTGGAGGCACACAAAGTCTTCATACCAACAGTTTTGACGAAGCGATTGCACTGCCCACTGAATTCTCATCGCGCATTGCCCGTAACACACAACTCATCATTCAAGAAGAAACCCATATCAGTAACGTGATTGACCCTTGGGCTGGCAGTTACATGATGGAGAAATTGACGCAAGACATGGCTGACGAGGCCTGGAAAATCATTGAAGAAGTCAACGCCATGGGTGGCATGACCAAAGCGGTGGGTTCGGGCTGGGCCAAATTGAAAATTGAAGCGGCTGCTGCAGACAAGCAAGCCCGTATTGATTCTGGTCAAGATGTGATTGTGGGTGTTAATAAATACAAATTGGCCAGCGAAGATTCAGTCGATGTACGCGACATTGACAATGTCAAGGTACGTGATGAGCAAATCAAGCGCTTGCAACACATCAAAGCAAGCCGCGACAACGCAGCGGTAGAAAATGCATTACATGCGTTGACGCAAGCCGCCACCGATGGCAGTGGGAACTTGCTGGCTTTATCTATTGATGCAGTTCGTTTGCGTGCAACAGTGGGTGAGGTCAGCGATGCTTTGGAAAAGGTATTTGGCAGACACCGCGCTGATACGCAAAAGATAAGTGGCGTGTATGCAGCCGCTTACGATGCAGGTGGACACGAAGGAGACACCATGGCCTATTGGGATGCCTTAAAGGCTGACATAGCTTCTTTTGCGCAGCATCAGGGTCGTCGTCCACGAGTGATGATTTCTAAATTGGGACAAGACGGGCACGACCGTGGCGCCAAAGTGGTGGCCACTGCTTTTGCCGACTTGGGCTTTGATGTCGATATCGGGCCCTTGTTTCAAACCCCAGAAGAATGCGCCAGACAAGCCATCGAAAACGATGTGCATGCCGTGGGTGTGTCGACCTTGGCCGCCGGACATAAAACCTTGGTGCCTGCCATCATTCAAGCATTGAAGGACCAAGGCGCAGATGACATCATTGTGTTTGTCGGCGGGGTGATTCCCAAACAAGATTACGAATTTTTGTATGCCACCGGTGTCAAAGGTATTTATGGACCAGGCACACCTATTCCCGTCAGCGCCAAGGATGTGTTGAGTCACATCACCAAGGCGCTCGCTTCTTGACCGTGCCCACAAACCAAGGCTTTGCTGTGAGCCAATTGCCTCATGACTGGGTATCAGAGATTCGTGGCAGCGACCCTTTGGCGCAGCGTCGCGCCATGGCCAAAGCCATTACCTTGCTTGAATCGAGCAGAGCAGACCACCGTGCGTTGGCAGATGACATGTTGACTCGGTTATTGCCGCACACCGGTCAGAGTTTGCGTATCGGTTTAAGTGGTGTGCCAGGGGTTGGCAAGAGCACTCTGATAGAGGCATTGGGTTTGTGGTTGATCAAGCAAGGTCATAAGGTGGCGGTGCTGGCGATTGACCCATCTTCTTCGCTATCCGGCGGATCTATATTGGGCGATAAGACCCGCATGGAACATTTGTCGGTGCATCCGGCAGCGTTTATCAGACCGAGTCCCAGCAGTGGCACATTGGGCGGTGTGGCCGAAAAAACCCGTGAATGCATGTTGGTGTGTGAAGCCGCTGGGTATGACATCGTGATTGTCGAGACCGTTGGAGTCGGTCAAAGTGAAACTGCAGTGGCAGGTATGACAGATATGTTTGTCTTGATGCAATTGCCAAATGCCGGTGACGATTTGCAGGCGATCAAAAAGGGGGTCATGGAATTGGCCGATCTGATTTTGATCAACAAAGCTGATATTGATGAAGATGCTGCAAACCGTGCACAGTCATTCATACAAAGTGCATTGCACCTGTTGGGACAACATCACACCGAGGACGAGCTTAACTGGCAAGCTGAAGTGATGCGATTGAGTGCATTGCGAGGAACGGGCATTCAAGAGTTGTGGGACAAAGTGTTGCGCTTCAAACATTTGCAGACTGAAGGTGGTCGGTGGGTGAAACGCAGACAAACCCAGTCGTTGAATTGGATGAACGAACGGATTCAGTCAGGCCTTAAAGAGGCGTTTCAGCAGCATCCACAAGTGTCTGCAGCCATGTCGCATATGCAACAACAAGTGCTGGCTGGAAGTCTGGCGGCTTCCACCGCGGCACGTCAGCTTCTCGCGTTAGCATCGCGAACGGTTGACTAAGTCAAGTTATCAAAGAGGATCGATTACATGCAGGAAATCATTCATCAGCTGGAAGAAAAACGTGCAGCTGCGCGTTTGGGAGGCGGCGAAAAACGCATCGCCGCGCAGCACAGTAAAGGCAAATTGACCGCGCGTGAGCGCTTGGAAGTGCTGCTCGACGAAGGCACCTTCGAAGAATGGGACATGTTTGTCGAACACCGTTGTACTGACTTCGGTATGCAAGACAGCAAGATTCCAGGCGACGGTGTGGTCACCGGCTACGGCATGATCAATGGCCGCTTGGTGTTTGTTTACAGCCAAGATTTCACGGTGTATGGCGGGGCATTGTCTGAAAGCCATGCTGAAAAAATTTGCAAAATCATGGACCAGGCCATGAAAGTCGGTGCGCCTGTCATAGGCTTGAACGATTCGGGCGGTGCACGTATCCAAGAAGGCGTTGCTTCGCTCGGAGGTTATGCCGAAGTGTTTCAACGCAATGTCATGGCCAGCGGTGTCGTGCCGCAAATCAGCATGATCATGGGGCCGTCGGCCGGCGGCGCGGTGTACTCGCCCGCATTGACGGATTTCATCTTCATGGTGAAAGACAGCTCATACATGTTTGTCACCGGACCTGATGTGGTGAAGACCGTGACCCACGAAGAAGTGAGTGCCGAAGAGTTGGGTGGCGCTGTCACCCACACCACCAAAAGCGGTGTCGCTGACTTGGCGTTCAACAACGATGTGGAAGCCTTGTTGATGCTGCGTCGTTTGTACAACTACCTGCCATTGAATAACCGCGAAAAACCACCTGTGCGCCCAAGCGGCGACCCGACCGAGCGCATGGACATGAGTTTGGACACACTGGTGCCGGACAACCCAAACATGCCCTATGACATGAAAGAGTTGATTTTGAAGACGGTGGATGACGGTGACTTCTTCGAGTTGCAACCCGAGTACGCGAAAAACATACTCATCGGTTTTGCCCGCATGGCCGGACAAACGGTGGGCATCGTCGCCAACCAGCCGCTGGTGCTGGCCGGTTGTTTGGATATCAAGAGCTCCATCAAAGCAGCGCGTTTTGTGCGCTTTTGCGATGCGTTCAATATTCCTGTCCTTACTTTTGTTGATGTACCTGGTTTCATGCCGGGTACATCGCAAGAGTTCGGCGGCATCATCAAACACGGTGCCAAGTTGCTCTACGCCTATGCCGAATGCACCGTGCCAAAAATCACTGTCATCACGCGCAAGGCCTATGGCGGCGCCTACGACGTGATGGCTTCCAAGCATTTACGCGGCGACGTCAATTTCGCATGGCCGCATGCCGAGATTGCGGTGATGGGCGCCAAAGGCGCAGTGGA
>CAMDSU010000089.1 GCA_945907335.1 Bordetella parapertussis
AGCATCTCGCCAGACCCTCAGAGACCATTTACGACTGGCCCGTGATTTATTGCAGCAAGCAGGTTGGACATACAAGGACGGCGCGTTGCGCAATGCCAAAGGCGAAGCCTTCACTTTGGAGTTTTTGGACAACTCTGGTTCGATGGGCCGGGTGGTCACGCCTTACGCGAAAAATTTGGAAAAACTCGGTTTCAAAGTGAATTACAAAGTGATCGACTTTGCCGTGCTGCAAAAGCGCATGGACGTGTTTGACTTTGAAATCATCAGCAACCGCATTGGCGGCAGTGAAGCGCCGGGCACCGAGTTGCTCGAGCGCTTTGGTTCCAAAGCCGCTGACACCGAAGGATCGAGCAACGTCATCGGCGTGAAAGACCCGGCGGTCGACGCCTTGTTGGACAAAGTGGTGGCCGCTCAAACCCGTCCTCAGTTGGTGGCTGCGCTCAAAGCCTTGGACCGGGTGCTGCGGCATGGCCATTACGCGGTGCCGCATTGGTACGGCAGTGTCCACCGGGTGTCGTGGCGTGCAGGCCGTTTCGTTCAGCCAGACATCACCCCGCGCTATTACCAGCCTGAGTTCTGGGTCACCTCCACTTGGTGGGCCAGCACCGCCAATCTTGTCGGACTCAAATAATATGTTGATCTACATAATCAAGCGCTTATTGCTGATGATTCCCACGCTGTTTGGCATTTTGTTATTGACATTCGTGGTGATCCAGTTTGTACCCGGCGGACCTGTCGAGCAAATGGTGGCGCAATTACAAGGCCGTGACTCGGGCGGCGAGGGTGCTGCTGTCAGCGGTGCCGGTTACCGTGGCAGACAAGGTGTGGATGCCGAGCGAATTGAGGAAATCAAACAGCTGTACGGTTTCGATAAACCCCCGCTTGAGCGGTTCATGCAAATGCTGGGGCAATTTGCGCGCTTCGATTTGGGCAAAAGTTTTTTCTATCCCAAAGATGTTTGGCAATTGGTCAAAGAAAAGTTGCCTGTTTCCATCAGTTTGGGTTTGTGGACATTTTTTCTCAGCTACTTGGTGTCTGTGCCTTTGGGTATTGCCAAAGCGGTGCGCGCCGGTACACGGTTTGACACCTTGACCAGTCTGGTGGTGTTGGTGGGCTACGCCATACCCGGCTTTGTGTTGGGAGTGGCTTTGTTGGTGGTGTTCGGCGGTCAATTGCAATGGTTTCCTTTGCGCGGACTGACCTCCAGCAATTGGGAAACTTTAAGCTGGGGCGCGAAAATTGTCGACTATTTGTGGCACATCGCCATGCCTGTCACGGCCAGCGTGCTGGGCGCATTTGCCGTCACCACCATGCTGACCAAGAACGCGTTTTTGGAAGAGATCGGTAAGCAATACGTGCTGACTGCGCGGGCCAAAGGTTTGTCTGAACGCAAGGTACTGTGGAAGCATGTAATGCGCAATGCACTGATTCCCTTGGTCACTGGTTTTCCGGCGGCATTCATAGGCGCTTTCTTCGCCGGATCGCTGTTGATTGAAACGCTTTTTTCCTTGGATGGATTGGGTTTGCTCAGCTATGAGAGCGTGATGCGGCGTGACTACCCGGTGGTGCTGGGCACTTTGTATTTATTCACGCTGATCGGGTTGGTGACCAAACTGATCAGCGACCTGTGTTACGTGTGGGTGGACCCGCGCGTGAAATTTGATTGACCCGTATGGCGACTGTTTCTCTTTCACCTTCACAACTCGCATGGCAGCGCTTCAAGCGGAATCGCCTGGGCTTTGTCAGTCTGATTCTTTTTGTAATTCTGGTCGTCGTCAGTTTGGCCGCAGAGTTGGTCAGCAATGACAAACCTCTGGTGGCGAGTTACCAGGGTCAGTTGTATTTCCCGATAGTCAAAAATCCGCCTGAAACGGTTTTCGGCGGTGACTTTGAAACACCTACTGATTACTTTGATCCCTTCATCAGACAACAATTCAAGCAGCCTGGTAACTGGGCGATTTATCCCATCAATCCTTACCACCACGGCACCTTGAATTACTTTGCCAAAGAACCTAATCCGGCACCTCCTTCTGCGGACAACTGGATGGGCACTGACGACAGAGGTCGCGATTTGTTAGCGCGTCTGCTCTATGGTTTTCGGGTGTCGGTGTTGTTTGCACTGGCGCTCACCTTCACAGGCACCATCCTAGGTGTGGTCACAGGGGCAATCCAAGGTTTTTTTGTCGGCAAAACAGACTTGGCCATGCAGCGCTTCATCGAAATCTGGGGCGCCATGCCGGAGTTGTATTTGCTCATCATCTTCTCAGCGGTGTTCGAGCCCAGTGTCAGTCTGCTGTTGATCTTGCTTAGTTTGTTCGGTTGGATGGGTTTGTCCGACTATGTGCGTGCAGAATTTTTGCGCAACCGTCAACTTGACTATGTGCGTGCGGCCCGTGCACTAGGTTTGTCGAATTGGGCCATTATTTGGCGACATGTGTTGCCCAACAGCATGACGCCGGTGGTTACGTTTTTGCCGTTTCGCATGAGTGCAGCCATTTTGGCCCTGACCAGCCTAGACTTTTTAGGCTTAGGAGTGCCGCCCGGCACCCCCAGTTTGGGTGAATTACTGTCGCAAGGCAAAACCAATATCGATGCATGGTGGATTTCTCTTTCCACTTTCGGCGTCTTGGTGGTCACACTGTTGTTGCTGACCTTCATGGGGGATGCTCTTCGCGATGCCCTGGACCCTCGCAAATTGCGCCAGGAGTCTGCGGCATGAGTCATTTGCTCAAGGTCCACAACTTGCACATGTCTTTTCAAGGCCGTGAAGTTGTGCACGGTGTGTCATTCGAAATCAAAGCCGGCGAAAAAATCGCATTGGTGGGCGAATCAGGCTCTGGCAAGACGGTCACAGCACTCAGTTTGCTGGGCCTGGCGCGTGGCGCATGGGTAAGAGGTGAAATTCGTTTCGAGGACCGCGATCTGCAGCGTTTCAGCGAAGACGAATGGCTTGGCGTGCGCGGCGGCGATATCGCCATGATTTTTCAAGAGCCCATGACCGCCTTGAACCCCTTGTTCACCATCGGTGACCAAATCAGCGAAGTGTTGCAATTGAAAAAAGGCCTGACCCGTGCGCAGGCGTGGCAACGTGCCATCGATTTACTTAACGACACCGGTATTCCAGAGCCGTCACGACGCGTCAACAATTACCCTCATCAACTTTCTGGCGGTCAGCGCCAACGCGCCATGATTGCCATGGCTATCGCTGCAGAGCCCAAACTGTTACTGGCTGACGAACCCACCACTGCGTTGGACGTTTCTTTGCGTGGACAAATTCTGGATTTACTCGACAGCTTGCAGCACAAGCACGGCATGGCGATTTTGTTGATCACCCATGACCTCAATATGGCGCGGCGTTTCGTACACCGGGTGATGGTCATGGAAAACGGCTATCTGGTCGAGCAAGGCGATGTCAACCATGTGCTGAGCAACCCGCAGCACCCTTACACCCGTCGCTTGGTGGACAGCCAACCCGAGCGAAACGTGTTCGAACCGGTTGACGATGCGCCAGTGTGTTTGCGGGCCCAAGGTTTGCGCGTGGTCTATCCTGTTCCTCGCTCAGGTTGGCGGGGCTGGTTTGGTCACGCCGAATTTGTGGCCTTGCAATCGGCGGATTTCCAAATCAGCAAAGGCCAGACCCTGGGCATCATCGGCGAATCTGGCTCCGGAAAATCTTCTCTGGCTTTGGCCGCACTGGGTTTGTTGTCGTTCCAAGGCCAGTTGCACATAGAAGGTCAAGCTTGGCAGCGCAAAGCCTCGGCAGATATGCCCCTGCGTCGCGCCATACAAGTGGTGTTCCAAGACCCGTTTTCTTCTTTGTCGCCGCGCATGACAGTCGAGGAAGTCGTTGGCGAAGGCTTGCTGGTGCATGCGCCTGGCCTCAATGCCTTGGACCGTCAGGTCAAGGTGTTAGCGGCATTGCAAGAGGTTGGGATGGAAGAAGCGCAGTTTCCCGGTCTGCTGGCAAGATACCCCCACGAATTCTCAGGCGGACAACGACAACGTTTGGCTATTGCCAGAGCGCTGATTGTGCAGCCGCGTATTTTGGTGTTGGACGAACCCACCAGTGCACTCGACGTGTCTATTCAAAAACAAGTGCTTGACCTGTTGCAACGTTTGCAACGCGAGCGTGGATTGAGTTATTTGCTGATCACCCATGACATTGATGTGATCCAGGCCATGGCGCACCACGTGCTTGTTTTAAAGGACGGGCAAGTGGTGGAATCGGCCAGCATTGAGCTATTGATGCGCTCGCCTCAGTCTGACTACACGCGCAGTCTCTTGGCCGCGTCTTTTTCTGGGCTGGCCAGACCGGTTGATTAGCGGTTACAATAGCAGGCAAATGAACGATAACGGGCGGACATCCCAACCGCCCGTTTTTTTTGGTCGGGTGAAAAGCGGTGCCAGTGCAAGACATCATCGAACAAACCGTCAGTGGTCTGGGTTATCAGCTGGTCGACGTAGAGCGATCTGCTGGCGGGTTGTTGCGCATTACTATCGATTTGCCTTGGCAAGCCGGGCAGCCTGAGCAGTTTGTGCAGGTAGAGGATTGCGAAAAAGTCACCCGTCAATTGCAGTTTGTGCTCGAAGTTGAAGGCACAGCCTACAACCGTCTGGAGGTTTCCTCCCCGGGTATAGACCGACCACTGCGTTCAGACAATGATTTTTTGCGTTTCGTCGGTGAGCAAATCGACGTGACATTGAAAGCGCCCATGGGGGCAGCAGCAGGTGGCTTGGTGGCTGCCAACCGGAAAAAATTCAGGGGCGTGTTGGAAGCCACGGACACCCCCCAGACATGGCAAATCACCTGGCGTGATGAGCCGACTAGCAAGCCGGGAATGCGGCCTGCAAGGGTTAAAAAAGACTTGCCGGTGCAAGCGTTGCAGTTCACTTTGAGCGAATTGCGTGACGCCCGACTGGCGCCTATTGTGAATTTCAAGGGCAGAAGGCCCGCTGAGAACAGGAGTAATGAATCATGAACCGCGAAATGCTGATGCTGGTGGATGCCATCTCCCGCGAAAAAAACGTCGAGCGTGACTTGGTTTTTGGGGCGGTTGAATCTGCTTTGGCGCAAGCCACCAAAAAGCTTTATCAGGGTGACGTTGACATACGCGTAGCCATGGACCGCGACAGCGGTGAATACGAAACCTTCCGGCGTTGGTTGGTGGTGCCAGACGAAGCGGGATTACAAAACCCCGATGCTGAAGAAATGTTGATGGACGCCAAAGAGCGTTTGTCCGATGTGGAGGAGGGCGAGTACATCGAAGAAAGCGTTGAGTCTTTGCCCATCGGTCGCATTGGTGCCATGGCCGCCAAGCAAGTGATCTTGCAAAAAATCCGCGATGCAGAACGCGACATGTTGTTGTCAGACTTTTTGGCGCGCGGTGACAAAATCTTTGTCGGCAGCGTCAAGCGCATGGACAAAGGCGACATCATTGTTGAAAGCGGACGCGTCGAGGGCCGTTTGCGTCGCAGCGAAATGATCCCCAAGGAAAACTTGCGCAATGCCGACCGATTGCGCGCCATGATCATGGAAGTCGACACCACTTTGCGCGGTGCGCCCATCATATTGTCGCGCTCCGCCCCTGAGTTCATGATTGAGTTGTTTCGCCAGGAAGTGCCTGAAATTGAGCAAGGCTTGCTTGAAATCAAATCCTGCGCCCGCGACCCCGGGTCACGCGCCAAAATCGCCGTCGTCTCGCATGACAAACGCGTTGATCCCATTGGTACTTGCGTCGGAGTGCGCGGTACACGGGTGAATGCGGTCACCAATGAACTGGCCGGCGAGCGCGTAGACATTGTGCTGTGGAGCGAGGACCCAGCCCAGTTCGTCATTGGCGCATTGGCGCCAGCCAATGTGTCATCTATCGTCGTAGACGAAGAAAAACACGCCATGGATGTGGTGGTTGACGACGAAAATTTGGCTCAGGCCATCGGGCGTGGCGGCCAAAATGTTCGACTGGCATCAGATTTGACCGGTTGGAAGATCAACATCATGGATGCCGCCGAATCCGCACAAAAATCTGCCAACGAGACAGAGAGTTTGCGCGCCTTATTTGTGGCCAAACTCGATGTGGACCAAGAAGTGGCAGACATATTAATCGCTGAAGGTTTCACCAGCCTAGAAGAGGTCGCGTATGTGCCTTTGCAGGAAATGTTGGAAATTGAAAGCTTTGACGAAGACACAGTCAACGAATTGCGTGCCCGCGCCAAAGATGCTTTGCTGACCATGGAAATTGTCATGGAAGAAAGCGTCGAAGAAGTCTCGCAAGATTTACGAGACCTTGAAGGCTTGGATGCGGAGTTGATTGCCAAACTGGCCATGGGTGGTGTGCATACCCGTGACGAATTGGCCGATTTAGCGGTGGACGAACTGGTGGAAATCACCGGTCAGTCTGAAGAGGAAGCAAAAACTTTGATCCTGAAGGCGCGCGAACACTGGTTCGCGGGTCAAGCGTAACGGTCATGAAGAGGAACACCACAGATGACCATCACAACGGTTGCCGAGTTTGCCAAGGAACTCAAAAAATCTCCAGATACGCTGCTTGAACAGTTGAAATCAGCGGGTGTCGCCAAGTCTTCATCTGCTGATCCGCTGACCGATGCAGACAAGCAGAAATTGCTGGGCTATTTAAAAGCCAGCCATGGCACTGACTCGCCTGAGCGTAAAAAAATCACGCTGGTTAAAAAATCTACATCGGAAATCAAGCAGGCTGATGCCACTGGCAAGGCCCGAACGATTCAAGTTGAAGTTCGCAAAAAACGCACCTTCGTCAAGCGTGACGATGCAGACGCCAACGACACCGAAGAACCGGTGGCAGTCCAGACGCCTGCTGCACCGATTCTCGACCAGGCCGAATTGGCCAGGCGCGAAGAGGAAGCTCGCCGCCAAGCTGAATTCATTCGTCGACAAGAAGAAGAGTTAGCTGAAAAGCGCCGTCTGCGTGAAGCGCAAGAAGCCAAAGAACGTGAAGCTTCAGCTATGGCTGAAGAACCTGCCACCGCCAAAGACGATGACAATGGTGACGCCAAAACCGCCAGAGCCAAAGCGCTGGCTGAAGAGCGTGAGGCGGCTGCCAAGGCCAGCGCAGAGGAAGATGCCGCTCGCGCCAAAGACTTGGATTCACGTCGACGCACCGCATTGGCGGAAGCCGAAGCCATTCGCTCGATGATGAATGCGCCTAAAAAGGTGCTTGTTGCGAAAAAACCTGCGGTTGAAAAAACCGAAA
>CAMDSU010000090.1 GCA_945907335.1 Bordetella parapertussis
CAGCGTAATCGTCTCCGGGCGTGATACCGTCGATGTTGTAACGTCGATATTGCGCAGATTGCATTTGGTGGTGATGAAACACGACACAGGATGCTTGGGTTGCTTCACCAGCCGTGTGCGAAATATCAAAACATTCAATCAAGAAGTTATCCATGTCTTCTGGCGCCAGATCCAGAGCATCCACCAAGGCACGAGTTCTGGACTGCTGAGAGCCCTCCTCCGCCAGCAATCTGCTCAGCTTGATAGACGCATTTTGCTGCGCCATATCCAGCCATGATTTGCGTTGTTCTCTGGGCTGATGAATCACATGCATCTTGACACCCATCTGATCACTCAAGGCGCGTATTAAGCTTTTATCCACTGCATGGCTGGTGATTAAAGTGGGTGGCGCTGCGATTTCCAAATAGTGCTGGGAGATAAATGCCTCTAGCACTTCGACAGGCTGAGCACCTTCAACATGTGTCGGAAAATACGGACTGTCACCCAAATGTCGGCCGCCTCTCACCATGGCTAAATTGACACATGCTTTACCGGCCTGAACCATCACGGCCAAGATATCAACATCTCTGTCGTCAACAGAATCTACCGATTGCTGGTGAAGCACTTTTGACAGTGCATTGATTTGATTTCTCACATCAGCAGCAGCTTCAAATTCCAAGGCGTCAGAGTGAGACATCATGCGCTTTTCTAAAGACTTCATCACCTCTTGTGTACGACCGCCCAACAGTTCACTCGCATTTTTTACATCCTGCTGATAGTCTTGCTCATTGATCAAGCCCACACAAGGACCAGAACATCGCTTGATCTGGTGCAGCAAACAAGGACGGGTACGGTTTTTAAACACAGTGTCTTCACATGTTCTTAAGCGAAAAACCTTTTGCAACAACTGAATCGCTTCACGCACTGCCCACACGCTGGGGTAAGGTCCGAAATATTCATGCTGCTTATCGACAGCACCTCTGTAGTACACCACTCTTGAAATTGATTTTGGCGAGGGATGTCCCAATGAATCAGGCGTCGCTGATTTGGCGCCAGTGATCTTTAAGTAAGGATAGCTTTTGTCGTCACGAAAAAGAATGTTGTAGCGCGGCTTAAGAGTTTTGATCAAATTATTTTCAAGCAACAAGGCCTCAGCTTCAGAACGAACCACAGTGGTTTCCATCCGTGAAATTTTGGAAACCATGTGCCCGATGCGCGTGCCATCGTGCGATTTTTGAAAATAACTACTGACCCGTTTTTTCAGGTGATTTGCCTTGCCCACATAAAGCACCTGCCCATCGGCGTCGTAATAGCGGTAAACCCCAGGCAGGCTGGGCAAAGCTGCTACTTGCGACAAGAGTTCCTGCGAAAACTCTGGCTTATTGAGAGACGCTTGTTCTGCAGAACCGCTGTTTGAAGTCACATCAAATCACCACTGTCCTGTGTTTGACATACTGGCCCATGGTTCTTGCACGGGTAGCGGCTGACCGGCTTGCAATAGCTCGACTGATATGTTGTCTGGTGAGCGAACAAAGGCCATATAACCATCTCGAGGGGGGCGCAAGATAGTGACGCCGTGTTGCTGTAGTCGCTCACAAGTGGAATAAATGTTTTCAACTGCGTAGGCCAAATGACCAAAATTGCGACCACCTTGCAAGGCTTGCGAATCCCAGTTGTAGGTCAATTCAACTTGGGCTTGGCTGTCACCAGGTGCAGCAAGAAAAACCAAAGTAAATCTTCCTGAAGGCACTTCTTTAGTTCGCAAAACTTCTAACCCCAATGCATCACGGTAAAAATAAAGAGATGCTTCTAAGTCGGTAACCCTGACCATGGTGTGTAAATAACGCATGCCAATTTCCAATGTATGAACCGATAAACTTTAACCCAAATCTACTCACGAAAAGCGTTAAACCTTATCGCACACACGAAAAACGAGAACGTATCAAATTACACTCAACATGCGGGCGGGCCAGTGAATACATGCACTAGTCCGGCAGGAATAAAAACTTTCAACAGCAACAATTTGGCTTTAAGCCGTGTCCACAAACTTTGGATAGTCGCAGCAGCCAAATGTCATTATTAAGTTTTCATAACCTTGCATAATCGTCTCATCGCATGTTATTTGACTCAAATTCAATACTGAATCCGAGCCATCAATAGCAAAAATTTGTTTGTCGATACGTTTATTCAAGCAGCCCTGCACGGCATGCTTGAACAACTTGGCGCATAATTTCTTATGGACAAAACGACTACCTGTACTTATTGCTCGCTGGCCCAAGCTCGGATTGTTGAAGAAAGCGCTCTGTCAATTGCATTCAAGGACGCGTTTCCCGTGTCAGACGGACACACCTTGATCATTCCCCGCAGACATACGGCCTCATTCTTTGACCTCACCTTGCAAGAACGCGAGGACATGATGAACCTGATGGCACGTGTCAAACTCAAGTTGCAAGACGAGTTCAACCCACAAGGGTTCAATGTAGGTGTCAACGAAGGCTTCGCGGCCGGGCAAACTGTCATGCACTCCAGCATGCATTTGATCCCTCGCTTCAAAGGCGATGTGACCGATCCCCGTGGTGGCGTGCGTTGGTTATTCCCCGACAAAGCTGTTTTTTGGGACAAAAAGCCTGAAGCGCCCACCCCAGACCTTGGCGATGCCAAGCCATGACACCCGAGCCAAGAACCATCCCCATGCGTTTACCAAATGATTTCACAAAATATGTGCTTTTTTTCTTGTTCGGTTCAGTGTTAATGGGTTGTACGCAAGAACAACAAAACAAGCTTGGGCGAGATATCCAAAACTGGACAGGTACCGATGGTGTGTTGGAGGTTTATGCAGGTGATAAGTTGGTCAGACGGTTCATAAAGGTCGACAAAATCAGCACTGCACTGGGTACCGATGACAGCAAAGCGCGCGATTACCGCTACGGCTATGGTTACCTGGACGAAAACTTGAACATGCAAGTCGACACCAATGAAAAAAAGGTCTATTTTGAATTCAGCAGTTACTCAACTGTTGTTTTCTTTGAGAACCCACGCTGATTCTCTTCAAACCTGCCAATCGGGTTTTCTTTTTTCCAAGAATGCCTGAAAGCCCTCTTGTGCCGAGCTATCCATCATGTTGCAAGCCATCGACTGACCGGCCAATTGATAAGCGGCTCCCACACCCATCTCTAATTGTTTGTAAAAAAGCGCTTTGCCCATGCGCACGGCCACAGCAGGTTTGGCTGTGATTTTTTGGCACATGTTCAGCACTGTTTCCTCCAGCAGTGCTTCATCCACGCACTGGTTGATCAAGCCCCTGTCAACCGCCGTTTGAGCATCGATAAAGTCACCTGTCAGCAACATTTCCATGGCCTGTTTTCGGTGCATGCTTCTGCCTAAGCCCACGCTAGGGGTAGCGCAAAACAAACCGTAATTGATGCCTGAAACCGCGAATTTTGAAAGCCTTGAGGCAACCGCTAAGTCGCACATACTGACCAACTGACAGCCAGCCGCCGTGGCAATCCCTTGAACTTGTGCAATCACTGGTTGGGGCAAATTTTGGATCTGCAACATCATGCGCGAGCAATGTTGAAACAATTCTGTGTAGAAATCATGGCTGGGATGTTCACGCATTTCGCGCAAATCATGCCCGGCAGAAAATGCCTTGCCTTTTGCCGCCAGGATGACCACGCGACAAGATGCGTCGTCTGCCACATTGGATAACGCAGCTTCTATGGCTGTGAGCATATCCGTTGACAAAGCGTTAAAGCTGGCTTCATTGTTCAAGACCAGGCGCGCCACACCTTTTGCCGGATACTCGACCAAAACCAACTGTTTATTTTCCAATGCCATGGTGTATCTTCTCCTGACTGCTTAAAGGGATTGACCCAATTGTGATGCAACCGCCCCTGCTGATTCAACTTTCTGCGGATGACCCATTTCCCTCTGCGCATACTGCCTGGGGCGAAAACACTCCGGCACCAGGTCTGTTGGCGATTGGCGGTGGACTATCGGTTCCCAGATTGTTGCAAGCATACAGCCAGGGCTGCTTTCCTTGGTACAGCGACGGACAACCCGTGATGTGGTGGTGTACCGACCCGCGCATGGTATTGAATGTCGATGAATTTCGCTTGCACCGCTCATATAAAAAGATATTGAAACGCTTGATTGAATCCAACAGACTGCAGATAAAAATTGACCACGACTTTTTAGGCACCATCACGCAATGCGCTCATTTGCCGCGAAAAGGCCAATCCGGCACCTGGATTGTTAATGACATGATCCAAGCCTACACACAATTGCATTTGCAAGGCCATGCCCACAGCGTTCAAGCTTGGGTGGATGGCCAGTTGGCAGGTGGTCTTTATTGCGTGTCTATCGGTCAGGCTGTGTTTGGCGAGTCAATGTTCAGCGCCCAAGCTGACGGTTCCAAAATGGCACTGGCCGCCTTGGTGGCGTTGTGTCGCGCGCAGCAAGCCGGTTGGATTGACTGCCAGCAAAACACCAGCCATCTGGCCAGTCTCGGGGCCAAGCCCATCGCCAAAAGTATTTTTTTAACCCGTGTAGGTGAGGCCATCAAAAGCCCGCCCTTGTCTTGGAAATTTGACTCGATATACTGGCAGCAACTAGGCATAAACTGACCTGATCGTGACGCATCTCAAAGATTTACCGCTTCAATCCTTGCAGTTTTACGCCACGGCACCTTACCCGTGCAGTTATCTGGATGACCGGCAAGCCCGCTCACAAGTGGCCACCCCCAGCCACCTGATCCACAACGACACCTATTCTGAATTGGTCGCCAAAGGTTTTCGAAGAAGCGGTATGTTCACGTACCGACCATATTGCGATGGCTGCCGCGCCTGTGTTCCACTTCGTGTCGAAGTAGACAGGTTTTTACCCAACCGTAGCCAAAAACGCACGCTTGCAAGGCACAAACATTTGGAAGCGAGAGTCTCTCACCTCGCTTACACGCCCGAACATTACGCCCTTTATTTGAAATACCAAAACGGCAGGCATTCTGGCGGCGGTATGGACCAAGACAGCGTCGAGCAGTACACGCAGTTCCTGTTGCAAAGCCGAGTGAATTCTCGTTTGGTGGAATTTCGTAGCCCTTGCGATGACGTGTATCCATCGGGTAAATTGCACATGGTGTCAATATTGGATGTTCTTAACGATGGTATATCTGCGGTCTATACATTTTTTGATCCGCAAGAGACCACAGGGTTGGGAACTTTTTGTATCCTGTGGCAAATTGAACAGGCAAGGCAGCTTGGACTCAACTACCTCTACATGGGATATTGGATCGAACAAAGTCCCAAAATGGACTACAAAGCCCTGTTCAACCCTCACCAATTGCTGCAAGACGGGGTATGGATCTAAGCCTGACGCTGGAGGTCTTAAAATGCCTCAATGCGAAAAAAAGACATTGATTCGGTACCCTCTCCCTCGATTCAGGTACTTGAGCGGATGTTTACTCTTATGGATGTGCTGGCCGCCAAAGAAGATACCGCCACACTCAAAGAAATCAGTGAAAAATCCCAACTGCATCCCTCAACCACGCATCGCATACTCAACGATCTCGTGGCCGGCAGGTATGTAGACCGCCCAGAACCCGGGCATTACCGTTTAGGCATGCGCTTGCTTGAATTGGGTAATCTGGTGAAAGCGCGGCTCAATGTCAGAGACGCTGCCCTCATGCCGATGCGACAGTTGCACCAATTGATACAACAGCCCGTCAATTTGAGCGTGCGACAAGCCGACGAAATTGTGTATGTCGAACGCGCCTACAGCGAACGCTCAGGTATGCAAGTGGTGCGTGCAATTGGTGGACGGGCCCCGCTGCATTTAACGTCGGTAGGCAAACTGTTTCTTGCCGCCGATGAAATCAGTCGGGTGCGTGCTTATGCAACTAAAACAGGCCTGTCTGGCCATACCAAAAACAGCATCACACAATTACCTGCACTGGAGAAAGAATTGACAAAAGTCAGGCAATTGGGATTCGCCAGAGACAACGAAGAATTGGAATTGGGTGTTCGCTGCATGGCTGCTGGTATTTACGACGACCAAGCCAAATTGATTGCAGGCTTGTCAATTTCTGCGCCAGCGGACAGACTTGATGAGTCTTGGTTGCCTAAACTCCAAGCAACCGCAAGAACGATCTCAACGTCTTTGGGTTTCGTGTCCTTTAGCTGATGTTGGACTGATGACCAAGCAAGCGTTCTTGAGCGTTGGCTGTCATTCCAAATCAGGTGTGTGGACCAGCAGGATGCCTTAGCTCTACCCAGCGTCGCACACGTTCTGCGTCACCGGTTCTGCTAAATTTGCCTGCAGAATCCAAAAACACCATCACTAATTTGCGGCCTGCAATTTTGGCTTGCATCACCAAGCATTGGCCCGCTTCCGATATGTATCCGGTTTTTTGCAAATCGATGTCCCATTGGGGATTGCTGACCAATCGGTTGGTAGATTTGTAATTCAATGTTCTGCGCCCAACTTCCACCGCAGTTCCCACGGAAGTAGTCAATTCACGCATGGTTGGGTCGTTGGCGGCATAAGCCACCAGCGTGGCCAAATCTTTGGCGCTGGATTGGTTTTTGCTGGACAGACCCGTGGGCTCGGCATAGTTGGTATCTTTCATTCCCAACTGTTGAGCTTTCAAGTTCATTTGCGATACGAAGGTTGTCAAACCGGTGGGGTATGTACGTCCGAGCGCGTGTGCCGCCCGATTTTCGCTGGACATTAAAGCCAGATGCAACAACTCGCCGCGTGTCAACGTAGTGCCAGGCCGCAAACGCGAGGTGCTGCCTTTCTCTGTGTCAATGTCTTCTTGCGTGATAGTGATGGGTTCATCCATGGATAAATTGGATTCCCGAATCACCACACCGGTCATGAGTTTGGTGATCGACGCAATGGGCAAAACTGCGTTGTCATTTTTACTGAACAAAACTTCTTGGGTGTCTTGGTCAATCACATAGGCCACACTGGACTTCAATGACAATTCGTCTGTCTGGGAATGCAGACCCGCTTTTTCGCCAAATGATTGACGCTTAGGAGCAAACGACTTGGCCCTTAATGCAGATTTTTTACGGCTTGAGACTGACTTGGCTTTAGCTTTGGATTTGGCTTTGGATTTAGCTTTGGAATTGGTTTTTGATTTGGCCGACTGTTGCTTGACCACATCCGACTGCACACGGGCAAAAGAAGTATTTGAAATACCCGCC
>CAMDSU010000091.1 GCA_945907335.1 Bordetella parapertussis
GTGAAATGGCTGGCCTTGTCAGTGGCCAAATTGACACCGGTGTGATGCCTCAGGCTTCCAAGGGTTCGCTGATAAAACAGTCGCGAAAACTGTAGTAGCTGGAAGAAAAGAACATGGCTGCGAGCATCAGCATGGCCGGCAACATCAGCATCATGGAAAGCTGACCTTCTTCAAACAGCAGACTGATCAAGCTCAGCAACAAACTGGTGGTCAAGAAAATACTGGCCCATGTCAAACCAAAGACGGCAAATGCTCGCCAATTGGCCCAGCATGCCATGAAGCTGAAAAAGATACTTTTGACCAGCGGTTGTGCATGCCAATGGATCAATCCTGGGGCGTGCCAAAAAAGCGTTGAAAGAGGCAAGTACAAAACCAAGCTGAATAAGGCGGCAGATTGAAAATCTTCGTCGATCACCGTGTCTTGGTTGAGTCCATCGCCGCCCATGTACATGCGGGCAAATTCACCGTCGTCAAACACAGACGACAAGACCAATACAAAACAAAACAACAAGGCGTAAAGAAATCCCAGCAGTACCATTTTTTTGGATTGGGCAGCGCCTTGTCTGAAGCCGATGACCAACATGGTGGGCATCGGAAAGCGCGCCAAGTCTGCCTCGCGGGCAGCAGCCATCAAACCCAATGAGGCCACGGGAATAAACATCAAGCCCAGAAAACTTCCGCCATACGACAGCAGCGATGTCATGGAAGCAATCGCCATGAACAAAAGGAACAAACCGCTGAGGGCCAAAGGCTGTCGCCAAAAATTGCGAATGCCTTGCCTGACCCACAGCGAACCGGTACGGGCTTTGACAACATTGAGTTTCATAGGTCAGAGTGTGACAGGGTCATGCAATCTTTGTGTGAGGACGCGTTCAAAGTGCGCGGGGTCGTGGGGTTGCAGCATACTGGCTTGGCGTGGCAGATGAAAATCCCACAGGCGTGAAATCCAAAAACGCAATGCCGCAGCGCGCAACAGGGGGTTGAACAAGGTGCGTTCGGCAGTGCTCAAGGGACGCACCGATTGGTAAGCGGACAGCATGGCTTGCAGTCGCACATGGTCCATGGCGCCGGTGTGTAAGTCGATGCACCAATCGTTGATGCACACCCCCAGATCGAAGAGCCAATGGTCGCAACCGGCGAAATAAAAATCAAACACACCGCTGAGTTGGTCGCCGTCAAACATCACGTTATTGCGAAATGCATCCGCATGCACGGGTCCGCTGGGTAACGCCGCATAAGCAGACAAACTGCTGACATGGTTTTGGTAAGACATCTCGTGTGTCAGCAACCGGTGTTGTGCAGGTGTGAGAAATGGCAACACAGCTGGCACAGTGTCGTTCCACCAAGCCAATCCACGCAAATTGATTTGAAAACGGTCAAAGTCGCGTGCAGTCAGATGCATTTGCGCCAAGGTGTGACCCATGGCTGCACAGTGCGTTGCACTGGGTTGCAGTTCAGATTGACCGTTTAAGCGGTTGACCACGGCGGCTGGTTTGTCCAGCAGCGTGAGCAAAATATCGCCTTGCTGGTTGGACTGCGGGTCGGGCACAGGAATGCCGCGCGCCGCCAAGTGTTTCATCAGGTACAAATAAAACGGCAGTTGTTCATGGGTGAGCCGCTCGAACAAGGTCAAAACATACTCGCCCTGGTCGGTGGTCAAAAAAAAGTTGGTGTTTTCGATGCCGCTGCTGATGCCTTGCAATTGCACCAACTCGCCAATGGACAACTGGCTCAACAACGCTCGGGCTTGCTGCTCGGAGACTTCGGTGAAAACGGCCATGGCAAAGGTGAGAACAGCTCGGGCAAAAAAGAAGAATCGATTGTAGGCACAATCGCTGTCATGCAAGACACACCTACTTTACTGCTGGTCGACGGTTCAAGTTACCTCTACCGCGCCTTTCATGCCATGCCCGATTTGCGCGCAGATCGCAATGACCCCAACAGCCAAGCCACCGGTGCGATCCGCGGCATGGTCAATATGCTGACCAGCCTGCGTCGCGACTGGCCCACCGCGCATGCGGTGTGTGTGTTCGATGCCAAAGGACCGACGTTTCGCGACGCCATATATCCCGACTACAAGGCCACGCGTTCGCCCATGCCGGATGACTTGCGCAGCCAGATCGAGCCCATACACCGGCTTGTCAAATTGATGGGTTGGCCGCTGCTGGATGTGCCGGGTGTTGAAGCGGACGATGTGATTGCCACGCTGGCGCATGTGGCCGCTGAACAAGGCATGCAAGTGGTGGTCTCCAGTGGCGACAAAGACTTGAGCCAACTGGTCAATGAGCGCATCACCATCATCGACACCATGAACGGCAAAAAACGTGATGTGGCAGGTGTGACTGAAGAATTCGGTGTGCCCCCCCGTTTGATGATCGATTACCAAACGCTGGTGGGCGACACCGTAGACAACGTTCCCGGCGTCGCCAAGGTCGGCCCCAAGACCGCGGCCAAATGGTTGATGGAATACGGGTCTTTAGATGCGTTGCTAGCGCATGCCAATGACATCAAAGGCGTGGCGGGTGAGAACCTGCGTCAAGCGCGCGACTGGTTGGCCACTGGCCGTCAATTGGTCAGCATGAAAATCGATTGCGATCTGCGCGAGTACCTGCCTGGCTGGCCGCATCTTGACGGCATTTTGATGCAAGCCGCAGACGAGGCAGAACTGCTTGCGTTTTACCGCCAATACGGCTTCAAAGGCTTGGCCACAGCGATGACAGGCGACGCACCTGCGCCCCGCGCCAGCGCGACGGCTCACCAAGGTGGCGGTGTGGGTGAAGTGGGTGTGTTGTTTGATGCGCCTGCACCTGCAATGGATACACCGGTGAATTACGAGACCGTACTGACATGGGACAGCTTTGAGCGTTGGTTGGATGTGTTGCAACAGGCAGAACTGGTGGCGTTGGACACCGAAACCACGTCGTTGGTGGAAATGCAAGCGCAGTTGGTGGGCATCAGCGTGTGTGTGGCCACAGGACAGGCTGCCTACATTCCATTGGCGCATAACGCCGCCGATGCGCCTGCGCAATTGCCTTTGCAAGACGTGTTACAAAAGCTCAAGCTTTGGTTGGAAGATGGCAGCAAACACAAACTGGGTCAGCATGTGAAATACGACAGGCATGTGTTTGCCAACCACGGCATCGAAGTGCAAGGTTATGTGCACGACACCATGCTGCAAAGCTATGTGTTGGAGGTACACAAACCGCACGGTTTGGAAAGTCTGGCCGACAGGCACTTGGGCCGCAAAGGACTGTCGTATGAAGACATGTGCGGCAAGGGCGCGCACCAGATTTCTTTCGCGCAAGTCGATGTAGAAAAGGCCTCTCATTACGCTTGTGAGGACGCTGATTTCACCTTGTCGGTACACCAAAGGTTGTGGCCGTTGTTGCAAGCCGATGAGAAATTGAATTTTGTTTACCAGTTGGAAATGCAAAGCAGCGAAGCGCTTTACCGCATCGAGCGCAAAGGCGTGTTGATTGATGCGCCCACATTGGCAACGCAAAGCCACGCCTTGGGTTTGCGCATCATGCAACTCGAAGAAGAAGCGTATGAAATTGCCGGCCAACGATTTAACCTGGCCTCACCCAAGCAGTTGGGAGAAATATTTTTTGACAAACTCGGTTTGCCGGTGGTGAAAAAAACCGCCACAGGTGCCCGCAGTACCGACGAAGAAGTATTAGAGAAATTGGCTGACGACTATCCCTTGCCCAAGAAGATTTTGGAGCACCGTTCTCTGTCCAAACTCAAAGGTACGTACACCGACAAATTGGCGCAACTCGCGCAACCGCTGACCGGCAGAGTGCACACGCATTACGCGCAAGCCGTGGCGGTCACTGGCCGTTTGTCCAGCAACGATCCGAATTTACAAAACATCCCTATCCGCACGCCCGAAGGCAGAAGGGTGCGAGAAGCGTTCGTCGCCGCTCCCGGTCATGTGATCGCCAGCGCTGACTACAGCCAGATTGAATTGCGCATCATGGCGCACATCAGCGAAGACCCGGCATTACTCAAAGCATTTCATGAGGGGTTGGATGTGCACAAAGCCACTGCGGCAGAAGTGTTTGGCCTGACACCGGACACGGTGAGCAGCGAACAGCGTCGCTATGCCAAGGTCATCAATTTCGGTTTGATTTATGGCATGAGTGCGTTCGGGTTGGCCAAGGCTTTGGGCATTGATAACACCGCCGCCAAAAATTACATAGAGCGGTATTTCCTGCGCTTTGCAGGCGTCAAACGCTACATGGATGAAACCCGCGCACAGGCCAAGGCCCAAGGCTATGTCGAAACGGTGTTTGGCAGACGCTTGTATTTGCCCGAGATCAATTCACCGAATGGACCACGCCGAGGTGGTGCTGAACGCGCTGCCATCAACGCGCCCATGCAAGGCACGGCCGCTGACTTGATCAAACTCAGCATGGTCAAGGTGCAACAGGTGCTTGATGCGCAGCACAAGGGCACGCGCATGATCATGCAAGTGCATGATGAATTGGTGTTTGAAGTGCCCGAAGCTGAAGTGGACTGGGTGAAGCAAGAGATTCCTCGGCTGATGGCAGATGTGGCGCAACTCAAAGTGCCTTTGCTCGCAGAGGTAGGTGTCGGCAGCAATTGGGACCAAGCGCATTGATGACCCCGCACCATCGAAGCGCATAATAGCCTGCTTGTTTAAGTGGTTATTTCTTCAAATATCAGACCTATGAACCATTCACAGATGCGTGATGCGGCTGCCTTGTTGGCGCCTGCCAAAACGTTTGAACATCATGATCGTCGGACATGGTTGAAGACCGCACTGGGTGTGGGCTATGCCGCCGCATGTTTGCCGTTGTCGGCTCAAACCGCTGTTCGCACCAGCAGTGAAGGATTGTTGTGCGGTGAGGTGATGGTCAATGTCAATGGTTTTCAGATGCCGGTGTACCGCAGCATGCCGATTGGCAAGACCCATTGCCCGGTGGTCTTGGTGGTGTCAGAAATTTTTGGTGTGCACGAATACATTGCAGACGTCACCAGGCGCTTGGCGCACCAAGGCTATATGGCCATTGCGCCTGAATTGATGTTGCGACAAGGTGACCCCAGCAGTTATGCCGAGATGGGCAAGTTGATCGCTGAGGTGGTGTCAAAAGTACCCGATGAACAAGTCATGCTTGACTTGGACGCATGCGTGGCGTGGGCTGCCACCCAAGGTGGCGATGTGTCTAGGTTGGGCATCACAGGTTTTTGCTGGGGAGGGCGCATCACTTGGTTGTACGCTGCCCACAACCCAAGCGTGAAAGCTGGCGTGGCCTGGTATGGCAGATTGAGTGGCCCCGTGTCTGCATTCAATCCCCGGCACGCGGTTGATCTGGCGGGGCAATTCAAGGCACCCGTGCTGGGTTTGTACGGCGGCGCAGATACCGGTATCTCTTTGGAATCCGTAGAAAAAATGCAAGCGGCTTTGGCCGGTGGCAGCGAGGCGGCGCGACGCAGTTTGATTCATGTGTATGCAAATGCGCCGCATGCGTTTCATGCTGATTACCGACCCAGCTATCGCGAAGCAGAAGCCAAAGATGGCTGGCAAAGAATGTTGCGCTGGTTCGACACAATGAAATGAGCGATTTATGAGTTTGGTTTTGCTGGCGATTGTGGCGGGCACCTTGAGCGCCGGTGTGGGAAGTGTGTTGTTGGCGGCTTTGCTGGCTCGCGCTTTGATGACGCGCTTCACGCAGCATTTGCTCAGTTTGGCGGCGGGTGCATTGTTGGCCACCGCGTTTATGCATTTGTTACCTGAAGCCTTCGAATCCGACATCACGCCACAGTTGTTGTTCATGACCTTGTTGGGCGGACTGGTGTTTTTCTTTTTGCTGGACAAGGCCGAGTTGTGGCACCACGGGCACGAACATGGTGAAGGCCATCACCATGCACTCCATGGCGATACACACGACCATGCGCATCACCACGCAGACGATTCAAACAGCCAAAGCCCGCAAGGGTTCGCGGGCAGTTGGGCGGTGTTGGCAGGCGACAGCGTCCATGCATTTGGCGACGGCATATTGGTGGCAGCTGCGTTCATGACCAATTTCAGCTTGGGAGTGGCCGCGTCATTGGCTGTGCTGGCCCATGAGACGCCACACCACATGGGCGATTTGGCGGTGCTGCAACGCGGGTTTGGGCAAGGCCGCGCCGCATTGTTGAAATTGTGTTTGGCCGGTGGCGTCACCGTGGTCGGCGGCTTGTTGGGCTTTTTCCTGATTGAAGGCCATGAGGATTGGCTGCCGTACATGTTGGTGGTCGCCAGCAGCAGCTATGTGTATGTGGCCTTGGCCGATTTGATTCCGCAGTTGCAAAAACGCTTGTCGGCCTCTGCCACGAGCATGCAAGTGCTGTGGTTGTTGGCCGGTATCGGATTGGTGACCTTGGCCACGCAATTGATGCATGTGCATTGAATAGCTGGACTGGCGCGGGCTGTCGAATTCCCCCCGACTCGATTTAATCCATCAACCTTTGCACCAACCAGATACCTGAAATCAGCAAAACGCCCCATGAACCATAGGTCATGACAAGTTGCTTGGTCCGGACTTGCTTGGCCAGCAAGATGATGGGGATGCCCACTGCAACCACCGCTGCTATCTGGCCCAATTCAACGCCGACATTGAACGCCAGCACAGTTTCGATGAAGTAGGTTTGCGACAAACCCAACTCGCGCAGACCATTGGCAAAGCCCATGCCGTGGATCAGACCAAAAATGAACGCCAACTTCCATTGGCTCCATTGAATCCGTGTTTGCAGATTCAAGGCTGCTGAAATCATGATGGACAAAGCAATGGCCGATTCAATCCAGCGTGATGGCAAGGAGATCACATCAAGCACCGAGGCGAGCAAGGTGATGGAATGGGCCAAGGTGAATGCGGTGATCACTTTGAACGCAAACAACGCGGCAGCCTTGGTGCCATGGCTCTCAGTCTCAGTGGTGCCTGTGGCCCGGTGCAGCAGCATCAGCCCGGGTAGCAAAAGTGTCAAAAGAAACAGCAAATGGTCTGGGCCGCCCCAGATATGCCAGGCACCTTCGTGGGTGAACAATCCGATGGTGGACCAGCGTTTGGTGTCGCCTAAGGCAAAGCGTTGGGTTTGCGTGCTTGAGTCAAA